>NZ_JBJMAB010000044.1:0-60654 GCF_045799175.1 Streptomyces sp. VTCC 41912 | reverse complement strand
ACGGCGGCCTGGACCACTCCGCCCTCCTGCGCGGCGTGGAACGCCTCTCCGGTTACGACCTCAAGGGCTGAGACCCGGTAGCGGTCCCGGACCGCGACCGGCACCGGACAACCGGCGCCGTGACCGCCGCACTGCGGTCAGGGCGCCGGTTCGCCGTTTCCTGCCGCGTCCTCGTCGCCGGCCGACGAGGACGCGGCCCCGGCGGCCGAGCCGAGGTCGAGGGTCGCCCGGGCGCCGCCACCGGGCAGGTTCTCGAAGCGCACGCACGCCCCCAGCACCCGCGCCTGACCGACGACGATGGTCAGGCCCAGGCCCAATCCCCGGCGGGCGCCGGTGCGGAACCGCCGCGGGCCCTCGCTGAGGAGCGCGTCCGGAAAACCGGGGCCGTGGTCCCGGACGCCGACGACCGGTCCCGCCACCTCGACCACCACCGGCGGCGCCGCGTGCCGGTGGGCGTTGGAAACCAGGTTCGCGATGATCCGCTCGACCCGACGGGGATCGGTCCGCACGGTGCCGTCCCGAACGACCCGGACCTCCGCGTCCTTCCCCGTCCGCCGCACGGCCCGTTCGGCGAGCGCGCTCACCAGGACGTCCGCGCAGTCCGCCTGCTCGACGCCGGGGACGTCCAGGCGCGCCACCTCCAACACGTCCTCCACCAGGTCGCGCAGGGCCGTGACGGACGTGGTGACCAGCTCGGTGGGCCGGCCCGGGGGCAGCAGGCCGGTGGCGGTGACCAGCCCGGCGACGGGGGTGCGCAGCTCGTGCGCGATGTCCGCGGTGACCCGCCGCTCGGCCTCCAGACGGTCGTTGAGGGCGTCCGCCATGGTGTTCACGGCGGCGCCCAACTGCCCGATCTCGTCCTTGCCGGCCCGCTGGACCCGGGCGGTGAGGTCACCGTCGGCGATCTGCCGCGCCGCCTTGGCGGACGCCCCGATCCGGCGCCCGATGACGGCCGCCGCCCCGCCGCCCAGTACGCAGCCCAGCACCGTGGTGGCCATCCCCGATCCCAGCAGCACCCGGTCGAGGTCGGCCAGCGCCCGGGCCTGCGGGGCGTAGGAGCGGCGGACGGCGATGACCTCGTCACCCTGGCGGGCGGCGGCCCACATCACCGGTCCGTCGGCGCCGCCGGGCGCGCTCAAGTAGGTGGCCCGCACCGGGCGTTCGGTGACGGCCCGCCGCAGGGCCGCGGGCAGCTCCGGCGGATCGACCAGGGCGCTGCCGCCGGTGCCGGAGGCCACGTCGTGCAGGGCCTCGACCAGCAGGTCGTCCACCGCGGTCCGGGCGTTCTGCTGCTGGTTCTCCGCGGTGCGGTGGTGGACCAGGAACCCGATGACGGTGGCGGCCAGTGCGGTCGTCAGGGCGATGACCAGCGCGGTCTTGGTACGCAGCCCCATGGTTCAGCCCGCGGTCGGGCACCCGCGGGGGCGGGTGGCCAGGTCCTCGCGCCCGTGGCGCGGCGAGAGCGGCGGGAACGCCGGGACGGCGTTCATGGCGCGGCTGCTCACGGTGCGGGGACGGGCAGGGGGACGTCGCGCAACTCGCGCGCCCGGTCGGGCGGCAGGTCCGCGGACCGGACCGTGGCGCGGGTGTAGTAGGAGACCCGCTCGTGGTGCTCCAGCCCGGACAGTTCCACCGTGGCCGGGTAGCCGGACGACGCACAGCCGGGCAGGCACCACATACCGCCGACCCGGCCGTTGGCGACGGCCTGGGGACCGCCCCAGCCGCGCCAGCTCAAGCTGGACAGCGAGGCGTGTTCGGTGAGCGCGAAGTGCGCCGGCCGCCCCAGGGGCTGGCCCATGGCGTCCGCGACGTACACCGGCCCGTGGGTGGCACCGGACTGCGGAGCCGCGCCCTCCACCCGCAGCGGGGCGACCTCCCCGCACCCCGCCACCGCCGTGAGCGCGACGACCAGCGCCAGCGCGGGCGCCGGACGCATCGGCTTCGGCTTGCCCACGGGCACCCTCTCGGTCGGACGGGTCGGCGGACCAGGGGTAACCCTGGAGGTCGCCAGCATCATACATTCCGCTTTTTTCGACCAAATCGATTCATAGGGCACGAGAATGGGTGGGGTGCGTACAAGGGGCATCCGCCCCGCCCGCCTCCGCGGGAGCGGTCAGCCCCGACCCTCCGGCGCCTCCCGCAACGGCCCCAGGAGCACCGGCAGTTGGGCCGGTCCGCGCATCAACCGCGTGCGCCGCCACGTGACCCCGTCCGCGCCGTCGGAACCCCCGGCACCCTGGCCCCCGCCCGCTGCCAGCCGCAGTCCGGGGAACCGCGCGAGCAGGACCTCGAACGCGATCCGCGCCTCGGCGCGGGCCAGCGGTGCCCCCAGGCAGTGGTGCGGACCGTGCCCGAACGACAGGTGCCCGCCCGCGCCCGACCGGGCCAGCCGCACGGCGTCCGGCTCGTCGAACCGCGCCGGATCGCGATTGGCGCCACCCGGGGAGACCAGCACCACGTCCCCCGCTCCGATCCGGACCCCGCCGAGGTCGAACGCCTCGGTGGCGTAGCGGAAGGTCGCCAGCGTCACCGGCGCCTCGTACCGCAGGAACTCCTCCACCGCGGCCGGCAGCAGCCCCGGATCGTCCCGCAGACGGGCGTGCAGCGCGTCGTCACGGAGCAGGGCCAGCGTCCCGTTGCCGATCAGGTGCGTCGTGGTCTCGTGCCCGGCGACCACCAACAGCACGGCCAGCGAGACGAGTTCACGCTCGGACAACCGGTCGCCGGCGTCCCGGGCGGCGATCAGCGCACTGAGCACATCGTCCCCGGGCGCCGCGCGCCGGGCCGCGATCAGCTCCGCCACGTACCCGGCCAGGGAGTGCGAGGCCCGGTCGGCGGTGTCCGGGTCCGCCGCCGCGAACAGGTCGTCGGACCACCGGCGCACCGCGGCCCGGTCCGCCTCCGGCACCGCCAGCAGCTCGCAGATCACCGCGATCGGCAGCGGCACCGCGAACCCCTCCACCAGATCGACCGGACCGCCGGCCGCCCCCGCCGACCGCCCCAGCTCCGCGGCCAGCCCCTCCGCGATCTCCCGGATCCGCGGCTCCAGCCGGCCCACCGCCGCCGGGGTGAAGGCCGCCACGGCCAGCTTCCGCAGCCGGCCGTGGTCCGGGGGATCGGTGGCCAGCATGCTCTGGCTGACGGCCGGTGCCAGATCGCGCCCGGAGGGCCGGTTGGCGAAATAGCGGGCGGTGTCCTTCGACAGCCGTCGGTCGGCCAGCGCCGCGCGCGCCTCGGCCCAACCGGTCACCACCCACGTCGTGCGGTCCTTCCCGGTCCGCACCCGCTGCACCGGGCCGCGCGCCCGGAGCGCGGCGAGCAGCGGATACGGATCCCGGGAGAACTCGGCGGATTCCATGGGGTCGTTCACTGGCGTCCTCGGCTCTCGCTCGCGGGTGGGGGCCGCGCCCGCCGTCCCGGGCCGGCCCGGGACCACGCCCGCACCGGCGCCGGCGGTGCCGCCCGGCCGGGATCCCAACCATCCGGGTGAGATCACGCCGCCGACGTGCGAGCGCGCGGAGCCCGGCGCACGCTGGAGGCATGTCCGAGCATCCGCCTGTCATCGTGCACCCACCGACCCCGTCCGGGGGACGCCGGGTGACCGTGCACGGGCAGATCGTCGGCCTGGCCCACGGCCGCGGCGACGTCGCGGAGTTCCTGCGCCGCGCGGGCGTCGCCGATCCGGCGCACGACGTCTCGCTGGACGACCCCCGCCTGGTCGAGTGGCGCGGCGGCTCCCTGGACGACTGGCCGATGCCGCCGGCGTGACGGCCCCGCCCCGGCCGGTGGAGCGGGCACGGTCCGCCGACCACCGAGGCACCCACCGCACCGGACGCCATGTCCGATTTCCGCCAGAGCGCGGGCGCGGGATGGCGCACAGTGGGGGGTGTGATGAGCGAGGACAGCAGGTACGAGGCGGTGCGGAGCCGGGACGCCAGGTTCGACGGGGCGTTCTTCTTCGCGGTGTCCACCACCGGGATCTACTGCCGGCCGAGCTGCCCCGCCACCACCCCGCGGCGGCGCAACGTCACCTTCTTCCCGACCGCCGCGGCGGCCCAGGGCTCCGGCTACCGGGCCTGCCGGCGGTGCCGCCCCGACGCGGTCCCCGGCTCGGCCGAGTGGAACGCCCGGGCCGACGTCGTGGGACGGGCGGTGCGGTTGATCGGCGACGGCGTGGTCGACCGGGAGGGCGTCGCCGGGCTGGCCTCCCGGCTCGGCTACAGCGCCCGGCAACTCCAACGGCAACTGACCGCCGAACTCGGCGCCGGGCCCACCGCACTGGCCCGGGCCCAGCGCGCGCACACCGCACGGGTCCTGTTGCAGACCACCGGCCTGCCGATCGCCGAGATCGCCTTCGCCGCCGGCTTCGCCAGCGTCCGGCAGTTCAACGACACCATCAAGGAGGTCTACGCCCTCACCCCGAGCGGGCTGCGGGCGGTCCGCCCCGGCGCCCGTAGCGGCCCGACGCCCCCGTCCGGCACGCCCGGCGTACTGCCGCTGCGACTGGCGTTCCGCGGCCCGTACGCGGCCCGGCAGGTCTTCGACCAGCTGCAGGCGCAGGCGCTCGGCGGGATCGAGGAGGTCACCGGGGCGCCCGGGCGCCGCACCTACCGGCGGACCCTGCGGCTGCCGAACGGCACCGGCATCATGGAGGTCGACGAGGCCATCGGCGACGGCTGGCTGGACTGCCGCCTCCACCTCGCCGAACTGCGCGACCTCACCACCGCCACCCAGCGCGTCCGCCGCCTCTTCGACCTCGACGCCGACCCGTACGCGGTCGGCGAACGGCTCGGTGCGGATCCCGCGCTGGCCCCGCTGGTCGCCCGTTCCCCCGGACTGCGCTCCCCGGGCACCGTGGACCCGGTCGAACTGGCGGTGCGGGCCGTCCTCGCCCGCCGGACCGGACCGGCCGCCGGCCGGGACCTGGGCGAACGCCTGGTCGCCGGCTACGGGGAGCCGCTGCCGCGCCCCGTCGGCGGCCTCACCCACCTGTTCCCGCGGGCCGCGGAACTGGCCCGGGCCCCGCTCGCCGGACTCGCCCCGTCCCCGTCGCGGGCCACCGCACTGCGGGCCCTCGCCGCGGCGCTCGCCGCCCGGGACGTCGTCCTGGACGCCGGCACCGACCGCGACCGGGCCGAACGCGCCCTGCGCGCACTGCCGGGCATCGGCCCGTGGACCGCCGGTTACGTGCGGATGCGGGCCCTGGGCGACCCCGACGTCCTCCTCGGCACACCGCCTTTGGGCACCACTCCGGCACTCTGGAGCCCCTGGCGCTCCTACGCCACCCACTACCTCCACGCGACCGACCCCGCCGGCGCCCCGGCCCGGCACTCGACCCAGGAAGAACGGATCGACGCATGACCCTGTACGCCACCCTCGACAGCCCCCTGGGCGAACTCCTGCTGGTGGGCGAGCGATCGGCCACCGCGCCCGGCGGCACCGCACTGGCCTCGCTCTCGGTCCCGGACCAGAAGCGCGGGGCGGTCGTCCAGGAGGGCTGGACCCACGACCCGGCCGCGTTCGCCGAGATCGCGAGCCAGCTCCGCGCGTACTTCGACGGCGCGACGGCACCGTTCACCGTCGAGTGCGTCCCTGGCGGCACCGAGTTCCAACAGCGCGTCTGGACGGCGCTGGAGGCCGTCCCGCGCGGCACGACCACCACCTACGGCGCGATCGCCACCGCCATCGGTGCCCCGCGCGGCGCCGTCCGCGCCATCGGGACGGCCATCGGCGCCAACCCGCTCCTGGTGGTCCGCCCCTGCCACCGCGTCATCGGCGCCGACGGCTCGCTCACCGGATACGCGGGCGGCCTGGCGCGCAAGCGGCTGCTGCTGGACCTGGAAGGCGCGGCAGCGGACGCCGCCTGAGACGGCGCGGCCCGGGCGCTCCGGACGGGGGTCGGAGCACCCGGGCCCGACCGTCACAGCATCGACCCGCCGGTCACGTCGATGCGCTGGCCGGTGATCCAACGGGAGTCGTCGGAGGCGAGGAAGGCTACGACGTCGGCGATGTCGGTGGGCCTGCCCAGCCGGTTGAACACCGAGATGGCGGCAAGTGCCGCGTGCGCTTCGGGAGTTGCCCGCATGGCGGCGTTCATGTCGGTTTCTATGAAACCGGGTGCCACGGTGTTCACCGTGATGCCGCGGTCACCGACGTCCTTGGCGAGGGTGCGGGTGAGGGTGTCGATCGCGCCCTTGGAGACCCCGTAGGCGATCGTCGAGGGGAAGGCCGTGCTCGTCACCGCGGACGAGACGTTCACGATCCGCCCGCCGTCCCGCATGCGCCGCAGACCGTGCTGGATCAGGAAGAACGGGGCCTTGGTGTTGACCGCGATGGTCCGGTCGAACTCCTCCGGTGTCACGGCGTCGATGTGGCCGGGCAGGCTGATCGCGGCGTTGTTGACGAGGACGTCCAGGCCCGGTTCCGCGCCGGCCGCGGACAGTTCGGCGTCGAAGGCGGCGAACAGCGCCTCAGCGTCGCCCGGGACGCCCAATTCGGCGGCGATCGAGAACGCCCGCCCGCCGGCCTCCTGGATGCTCTCGACGGTCTCCTTGGCCGCGATGTCATTGGTCCCGTAGTGGACGGCGACCAGCGCTCCGTCCTGGGCGAGGCGCTGCGCGATGCCCCGGCCGATGCCGCGGCTGGATCCCGTTACCAGCGCGGTCTTTCCGTAGAGGTCACCCATGGTGGTTGTCGGCCTTCCGTAGTGCTGAGCGCGGTTCGTTGTCACCGTGATCGGTGGATGCGCGGGCACGTCGGGCCGTCCGGCGGGTCAACCGGCATGGTGCGGCCGCCCGGGTCCGGCCCGACGCTCGCCCGCACACGGCACGAGCCCCTGCGGCTCGTGAAATCGGATGTGAGCCGTGCGGACTCAGAGGGGGGACCGGCACATGTCCAGTGCGGTCAGGGTCGAGACGAAGACCGGTTCGCCGTGTTGGGAGCCGGTGACTTCCACCGTGGTGGTGCCGGGAATCGCGCACGGGGTCCGGCGCGCTTCGATCAGGCAGGGGATGCCGTGCTCCGCATAGCGACGGAACTCCGTGCCGAAGGCATACGGGACGAACGACTCGGGCGCGATCAGTGCGCGGGCGGCCTGCTGCGCCGCATCGAGGAGTGACAGCCCGGGGATGTGATCGTTCTCGGGGTTGACGACCGTGGCGTGTCCGGGCGCGATCCGCAGCAGCCACGTGCCGAACCGGTCGGTGGGGGAGAGCAGCACGTCGTGCTCGGTGACGCTTCCGGTCAACTCCGGGGCCACCGAAGGGCCGGCCGGGCCCGTGGCGCGGCGGGCAGCGAGGCGTTGGCCCCGGAGTCGGCGGTAGACCGCGGGTGTAGTGACGTTCACGCTGGAGTGACCGGTGGCGACGATGCGCCCCCCGGCGCGGAGCGTCATGTCGAATCGGCTGCTGGCCAGTACGCCTGCCCGCACGCGGGTCCTCCGGCAGAGGACGTCGATGGTCAGTCGGGTCGGTGCGTCCCCAAGGACATGGTGTTGCGGGTCCGTCGTGTAGACGAGGTCGTCGAGGATGAAGTGATGGCCGAGCGGTACGCCGAACTCGGCGTGCGACAGCAGCAGACCTGCCTGGCGGATGGTTTCGCCGGCGAGCATGACGTGGTGCCGGCCGTGGCTCGGGACGAAGTACGGGTGATCATGGGGCCACCGGGCATCGACGGTGAAATGGTTCTCGTCGACCCGCCGCCACGACGCGATGAGGATGTCCTCGGCGTGCGGGCGGTGCACGAACGCACCGGGCACGGCGAGGTTTCCGCCGCGCTCCGAGCAGACCGCAGCGGGTCGACTCCGCGCGGGCTGCGTGTGACGTCGGGTCGTAGGCCGATCTGTGGCGCTGACCTGCAACGTGTCGCTCATGACCGCCCCTAGGCATCAATACAGAGGACTTCCGGACAACGGTTAAGATACGTACCATCCGGTTTTCTTTTCAATGCCGATGTCGAGGTGCGGAGCAGCTGTGAATCTGGAGGAGACTTAGGGCGTAGCGAATTGCTGAGAGGCTCAGGCCTTTGAGGGACGGGAGGCGTTCTGTGGCACGTCAGGACCGCGCGATCAGGACTCGGCGAGTGATCTTGGAAGCCGCTGCGTCGGTCTTCGACGAGTTCGGCTTCGACCGCGCGACCATCGCGGAGATCCTCACGCGCGCGGGCGTGACCAAGGGTGCCCTGTATTTCCACTTCCCCTCCAAAGAGGATCTTGCCCTCGCGGTGCTTCACGAACAGGTGCTGGACATCGCCGTACGGCCGCAGGCGATCAAACTGCAGGAGTTCGTGGACGCCGGGCAGATCCTGGCCTACCGGCTCCGCCACGACGCGATCCAGCGTGGTGCCGCCCGTCTCGCCATCGAGCAGAGCTCGAGCCACCTTGACCGCAAGCAGTCGATGTCGGCGTGGTCGTCCTTCGTCGAAGGGCTCCTGAAGGAAGCCAAGGCGCGGGGCGAGGTGATGGGCAGCGTCAACGTACGGGACGCCGCCGAGTTGTTCGTCGGCGCCTTCGCCGGGCTTCAGATGATGTCGAAAGCGTTCACCGACCAGAACGACCTGAGTCAACGGCTCACCGTCTTCTTCGAGCACACCCTTCCCACCATCGCCGTGCCCGCCATACTCGCCAAGCTCCGAGTCGATCCGGAGCGGGGGAAGCAGCTCGACGCGGAACTCCAGCGCCACGCCGTTCTGGAGGACGAAGAGCACCTTGGCGAGGCGGGGTCGAACCTGTTGGACGTGGCGCCGTGACGCAAGCGGTGGCCCGTCGCCCCGCAGCAGATCCAAGGGCGGAAGTTCCGCCGCTGGGCCGGAAAGTCCCTTCTGTCCCGGCGTGACGTCGAGCGGAACGCTCCATCCTTGACCCGTTTCTGATCCCCCCGGCCGGATGAATGTCAGTGGCGTGCGCTTCACTGGATCCAGTGTCAGTGACGAGGCCGGGGGAGAGCCGATGGCTGGGGCGGTGAGCGGAGGCGGGCGCGGATCGAGGGACGCACGGGCCGGTACGGCTCTGGAGTCGCGGGGGACGACCGGCCCTGCCGCGTACGGCAGTTGGCGCAGACCGGGGCGATGTCCGAGGGGCGTGAGGGAGATCACTGCCCAGGGTGCGAGACGGCCCGCTGGCCTGGAATAGCCCCTTGCGTTGAAACGTTCGTCATGCACGTATCAGGGGGTGTATTCCCCTGCCCGCGTAGCGCGCACCGCAGCGCACGGCGCACCCTTTCGCTTGCTCCTGCCGCCCTGGAGGCCGCCCGCATGACCCAGACGACGACCGACCAGCTTCCCGTGAGGACGGCGGACTCCGCCGCCGGACCGCCGCCCGCCCCGCTCCCCGCGAGCGGGCACCGCAGAGCGCGCGCCGGCCTCGTCCCTGTCCTCGCCTTCGCCGGCATCGTCGTCGCGGTGATGCAGACGCTGCTGGTGCCGGTCATCAAGGACCTGCCGACGCTGCTCGGCACCGCCTCCAGCAACGCCACCTGGGTCATGACGGCCACCCTCCTCGCCGGGGCCGTCGCCACCCCCATCATGGGGCGCCTCGGTGACCTCTACGGCAAGCGCCGGATGCTGCTGGCGAGCCTGGCCGTCATGGTCATCGGCTCCCTGATCTGCGGATTCACCAGCCAGTTGCTCATCATGATCGTCGGCCGGGCGCTCCAGGGCTTCGCGATGGGCGCGATACCCCTCGGCATCGGGCTGATGCGTGACGAACTGCCTCGGGAGCGGCTCGGCTCGGCCATGGCCCTGATGAGCTCCTCGATCGGCGTCGGCGGTGGTCTGGCGCTGCCCGTGGCGGCGTTGATCGCCCAACACGCCGACTGGCACACGCTGTTCTTCGCCGCCGCCGGGCTCGGCGTGCTGTCGATGCTGCTCACCCTCTTCGCCGTTCCGGAGACCTCGGTGCGGGCGCCCGGACGCTTCGACATCGCCGGCGCCGTCGGCCTGTCCGCCGGACTCGTCGCCCTCCTGCTGCCGATCACCAAGGGCAGTGACTGGGGTTGGGCATCGACGCGCACCCTCGTCCTGTTCGGGGTCGCCCTGGTGATCCTCGTCCTGTGGGGCGTGATGGAGCTGCGGATCGCCGATCCGCTGGTCGACCTGCGCACCAGCGCCCGGCGCGAGGTGCTGCTCACCAACCTCGCGTCCATCACCGTCGGAGTGGCGTTCTACGCGATCTCGCTGGTGCTGCCGCAACTGCTCCAACTGCCCAAGTCGACCGGTTACGGCCTCGGTCAGTCGATGGTGGTCGCCGGGCTGTGCGTGGCACCGCTGGGGCTGACGATGATGGTCGTGGCGCCGGTGTACGCCCGGATCGCGGCCCGCCGCGGCCCCAAGGTCTCGCTGTTGCTCGGCATGCTGATCATCGGCATCGGCTACGGCGGCGGGATCGGCCTGATGCAGGCCCCCTGGCAGACCGTGATCATCGCGGTGGTGGTCGGCGCGGGCATCGGCCTGGCGTACTCCTCGCTGCCGGCGCTGATCATCGGGGCCGTCGACCCGTCCGAGACCGGCGCGGCCAACGGCCTGAACACCCTGATGCGTTCGATCGGCACCTCCGTGTCCAGCGCCGTGATCGGCATGGTGCTGGCCCACATGTCCGAGCCGCTGGGGCCGGTGGCGGTGCCGACGATGGCCGGGTTCCGGGTCTCGTTCCTGATCGCCACGGCCGCGGTCGTGCTCGGCGTGGTGGTGGCGGCCTTCCTGCCGTCCCAGCGGAAGGCGACCGGCACGCGGGTGGCGCAGAGCGCGGAGGGCGCGCCGGCCGCCGGCCAGGAGTCGACGGCGGTCCGGCCGACGGCTCCTTCCCCGGGTGCGGTCGCGTCCGAGGAGCCGAGCGCGGCCGGGGCGCCGGTCGCGGAGCAGACCGAAGCGGCCGGGGAGATCGGTGCGGGCTTCCGCGGGCGGGTCGTCGATTCCGCGGGTGGGCCGGTCGCGGGCGCCACGGTCACGTTGATCGACCGGCACGGGCAGCAGGCCGGGGTCACCACGGCCGCGGCCGACGGCAGCTATGCACTGGCCGCCCCGACCGCCGGCACGTACGTCCTCACCGGCGCCGCCCCGGGCCACACCCCGCAGGCCGCCTCGGCCACGCACCTCGGCGAGGGCACGGTCGCCGAGGTGCGACTGGCCCTGGTGCCCACCGGCAGCCGGCTCCGCGGCACCCTGCGGGGCGGTCCGGACGGCGCGGCGCTGACCGGCGCCGGCGTGGTGGTCACCGACGGCCGGGGCGACGTGGTGACCTGCACGTCGACCGACGCCGACGGGCACTGGGAGGTGGGCCAGCTGCCGGACGGTGACTACACGCTCGTCCTCAGCGCCGCGGGGCACCAGCCGGAGGCCCGTGCGGTGCAGTTGACCGGCGGTGACGGGGCGGACTCCCCGAACCGGCCGGGCAGCCAGGACGTGCGGTTGCGGCCGACCGCCACGGTGCGCGGTACCGTCCGCGGGCCCGACGGACGGCCGTTGGCGGATGCCGCCGTGACGCTGCTGGAGGACGGCACGGTCACCGGCCACACCGTCACCGGCGCGGACGGCGCCTACGCCTTCGCAGACCTGAAGGGCCGTCAGTACACGCTGTCGGCGGCCGGGTATCCGCCGCACGCGGAGCCCATATCCCTGACCGGCGGCGCCGACGAGCGACTGGACCTCGACTTGGCCCAACCGGGTGCCGCCGGCGGGCGCTGACGCCCCACCGCGACGCCCCCACCGCGACGACCCTCCCCGTCGGCCCCGCCCGCCGCGGCCGACGGGGCGTCGTCCCGGACCGGCGGCCGGGGGAGCCTGCCTGTCATGGGCGGGGAGTCGTCAACTCCGCTTTTTCATACGCCAGTTGAGAGGTTGAAGACCCCGCCCGGGAGGGGGTGAGGGCCGGCCCTCGGCGGTGAGGCTCCGCCCGGCGGGCGTCGCCCCGCGGCAACCGTCGGCCCGCGCGCGTAATCCCCAGGCGGGCCTCCGCGCCTACGCCCGGGCCGCTGCCCCGCCACCTTCGCGCTCGACCCCTCCGCGCCGCCTCCGCCCCGGCCCCCGGTGTCGGCCCGCGCCACTCCCGCGCGCCCGGCCGTCATCGGGCGGAGCGGAGGAGTGCCACCGCAGGGGGCCGGTCCGGAAACGCCGTCAGGTGCGGACGGCGCGGCGCCAAGGTAGCGCGGCCGGGTGACCGGTGGCCCGTGGCCGGAAAGCGCCGTCGCCGTGCAACCCCGGCGTCAAGGAGAGCGTCTCGTCCACACCCTATGGTGGGATTTCGGTCGAGTGCGGACCCCCGGTCCGCCCCGAGCGCGCAGCGACTCCCTCGGCACCGGCGCTCGGGGATCGGCCCTGCGCACTTACCAGGGGCATGGGACCGCGAGGTGGGGCGCCTGGGAATTCATGGGTTTTCTGAGGCCCGTGAGCAGGAAGGCTGAAACGGCCGAACCTCGTAGTGCCGCGCCCGCAACCGCGCGGATTTCTGCGAGCCTGGGCGGCGCACCGGAGTTCCACCTGGTCACACCGGGCGCCGGAGCAGCGTCGAGCCGGGCGTGCGGCCTCGTTAGCGGGGTGTTAGTGCCTCGTTAGCGGACCAGCAGTGCCCGGGAGCACGCTGGAAGAGCAACGGACGGACCGTACGCACCCACTGATACGAGGGTACCCACCAACCCCAGACGAGGGGGACTCATGTCGCTCACCTTCAAGACCCTCGGCCGCGGCCGCCGTGTCGCCGCCGGATCGCTGATCGCCGTCACCGCGCTGACGCTCTCCGCCTGCCAGAACGGCACGGACGGCGCGTCGAAGTCCTCCTCGGCCGCGGCGCCCGCCACGTCCAGCGCGAACGGTGCGCCGTCGGCCGGTGGCAGTGCGCAGTCCGCCGGCAACGGCGCCCGGCCCTCCGGCGTGGCCAAGCCCACCGCCGGCTCCCCCGGGGTCCCCAACGCGAGCAAGGCCAACCCCTCGGGCATGACCGACCCGGACCGCTGCACCGCCGCGAACATGTCGCTGCACATGGGCCGCACCGACATCGGCGCGGGCAACATCCGGGTGCCGCTGGTCTTCACCAACAAGGGCAAGAAGGCGTGCTCGCTGCGCGGCTTCCCGGGCGTCTCGCTGATCCAGCGCGACGGTTCGTCGGTCGGCACGCCGGCCTCCCGCGAGGGCGGCGCCGGCGGCAGCGTGCGGCTGCAGCCCGGACAGAGCGCGCACGCGGTGCTGCACACGGTCAACGAGGGCGTCTCGGACATCCCGTGCTGGAAGAACTCGCAGATCGTGTTCGTCTACCCGCCCGGCTCCAAGGAGTCCATGACCACCGGCAGCAGCGGGCTGCGGGTGTGCGGCGGCACCTTCACCGTCACCACGGTGGAGGCGGGAGTGCCGTCCTGACGGCAGTCCCTCCCTGGGCCCGAGGGCCGTTCCGGTGCTGGTGCGTCACCGGAACGGCCCTCGTCGGCTCTCCTCGTCTCCCCGGCGGTGTTACCAAGGTGAACGGAAGCCGTGCCGAGTGCTTCCGCTGCCCACCTCCCCGAGGAGGCACATCGCCATGGATGCCGCACCTGCCACCGCGACCGCCCCGTCCGCCCGGAAGGACGAGGAAGAGTCCCCGATCCACATCCTCTGGATCAACGCCGGTCTGAGCTGCGACGGTGACTCGGTCGCGCTGACCGCCGCGACCCAACCGAGCATCGAAGAGATCGCCCTGAGCGTGCTGCCGGGTCTGCCGAAGATCCAGGTGCACTGGCCACTGATCGACTTCGAGTGCGGGCCCACCCAGGGCGCGGACACCTTCATCGAGTGGTTCTTCAAGGGCGAGCGGGGTGAGATCGACCCGTTCGTGCTGGTCGTCGAGGGGTCCATCCCCAACGAAGCCATCAAGCCGGAGGGTTACTGGTGCGGCTTCGGCGACAACCCGGAGACCGGGCAGCCGATCACCACCAGTGAGTGGATCGACCGGCTGGCCCCCAAGGCGCTCGCCGTCGTCGCCATCGGCACCTGCGCCACCTACGGCGGCATCCACGCCATGGCCGGCAACCCGACCGGCGCCATGGGTGTGCCCGACTACCTGGGCTGGGACTGGAAGTCCAAGGCCGGCATCCCGATCGTGTGCGTGCCGGGCTGCCCGATCAAGCCGGACAACTTCTCCGAGACCCTGGTCTACCTGCTCTACCAGGCGGCCGGCGCGGCCCCGATGATCCCGCTGGACGACCAGCTGCGCCCCACCTGGCTCTTCGGCGAGACCGTCCACGAGGGCTGCGACCGGGCCGGTTACTACGAACAGGGCCAGTTCGCCACGACCTACGACTCGCCCAAGTGTCTGGTGAAGATCGGTTGCTGGGGTCCCGTGGTCAAATGCAATGTGCCCAAGCGGGGCTGGATGGACGGCATCGGCGGCTGCCCCAACGTCGGCGGGGTCTGCATCGCCTGCACCATGCCCGGCTTCCCCGACAAGTTCATGCCGTTCATGGACGAGCCGCCCGGCGCCAAGCTCTCCAGCACCGCCAGTTCCGCCTACGGCAACGTCGTCCGCCGACTGCGCGGCATCACCGCCCGGACCGTGGACCACGAACCCAAGTGGCGGCACCGCGGCGAGCAGCTGACCACCGGCTACCGCCGGCCCTGGTGACCCCACCCCTACCCGACGCTCCGTCAGATCCCCACACCGGCACGCGAAGAAGGGCATGGCAGAGAAATGGCACCGAAGACCAAGACGGCCGGTGACGGCAGCGGTCTGACGGAGATGTCCTGGGACCCGATCACCCGGATCGTGGGCAGCCTGGGCATCCACACCAAAATCGACTTCAAGCAGAAGCGCGTCGCCGAGTGCTACAGCACCTCGTCGGTCTTCCGCGGCTACAGCGTCTTCATGCGCGGCAAGGACCCGCGCGACGCGCACTTCATCACCAGCCGCATCTGCGGCATCTGCGGCGACAACCACGCGACCTGTTCCGTCTACGCGCAGAACATGGCCTACGGCGTCAAGCCCCCGCACCTCGGCGAGTGGATCATCAACCTCGGCGAGTCCGCGGAGTACATGTTCGACCACAACATCTTCCAGGAGAACCTGGTCGGGGTCGACTACTGCGAGAAGATGGTGCGGGAGACCAATCCGGGCGTCTGGGAGCTGGCCCAGCGCACCGAGGCCCCGCACGCCGGCGAGCACGGCTACCGCACCATCGCCGACATCATGACCTCCCTCAACCCCATCGAGGGCGAGTTCTACCGCGAGGCGCTCCAGGTCAGCCGCTACACCCGGGAGATGTTCTGCCTGATGGAGGGGCGCCACGTGCACCCCTCCACGCTCTACCCGGGCGGCGTGGGCACGGTGGCCAGCGTCCAGCTCTTCACCGACTACCTCAGCCGGCTGATGCGCTACGTCGAGTTCATGAAGCGCGTGGTGCCGCTCCACGACGACCTCTTCGACTTCTTCTACGAGGCGTTGCCCGGCTACGAGGAGGTCGGCCGGCGGCGGGTGCTGCTCGGCTGTTGGGGTGCGCTCAACGACCCCGAGCACTGCGACTTCACCTACCGCAACATGACGGACTGGGGCCGGCGGATGTTCGTCACCCCGGGCATCATCGTGGACGGCAAGCTCGTCACCAACGACCTCACCGAGATCAACCTCGGCATCCGCATCCTGCTCGGCAGCTCCTACTACCAGGACTGGGAGGGCCAGGAGCAGTTCGTCACCCACGACCCGCTCGGCAACCCCGTCGACCCGCGCCACCCCTGGAACCAGCACACCATCCCCGCCCCGCAGAAGCGGGACTTCAACGACAAGTACAGCTGGGTGATGTCGCCGCGCTGGTTCGACGGCAAGGAGCACCTGGCGCTGGACACCGGCGGCGGCCCGATCGCCCGCCTGTGGTCCACCGCGCTCTCCGGGCTCGTCGACACCCCGTACGTCAAGGCCACCGGCAACAGCGTCGTCATCGACCTGCCGCGCAGCATGACCCGGCCCGAGACCCGCTTCGAGTGGAAGATCCCGAAGTGGAGCAACGCGCTGGAGCGCAACCGGGCCCGCACCTACTTCCAGGCGTACGCGGCGGCCATGGCGCTGCACTTCGCCGAGCAGGGGCTGGAGGAGGTGCGCGCCGGGCGCACCCAGACGTGGGAGAAGTTCGAGGTGCCCGACGAGTCCATCGGGTGCGGCTTCACCGAGGCGGTGCGCGGCGTCCTGTCGCACCACATGGTGATCCGCGACGGGAAGATCGCCAACTACCACCCGTACCCGCCGACGCCGTGGAACGCCAGCACCCGCGACTCCTACGGCACCCCCGGCCCCTACGAGGACGCCGTCCAGAACACCCCGATCTTCGAGGAGAACTCCCCGGAGAACTTCAAGGGCATCGACATCATGCGGGCGGTGCGCAGCTTCGACCCGTGCCTGCCCTGCGGCGTGCACATGTACGTCGGCGGCCGGACCGTCGAGACCATGCACGTTCCCACCGGGCTGAGCGGGCTGGCCGGATGACCGCGCCCGTCGCCGCCCCGGACGCCGAACTGACCGGCCGTCGGGTCGAGGAACTGCTGGACCGGCTCGCCGGGCAGGGCGACGCCGCGACGGTGCAGACCGCCGAGGAACTCGTCCGGGTCCTGATGGACTTCTACGGCGCGGGGCTGACCCGCGTCATGCAGTTGGTCGAGCGGCGCACCGGTGACGCCGGCCCGCGGGCCGCGCTGTTGGGCGACGCCCTCGTCAGCAGCCTGTTGGTGCTGCACGACCTGCACCCCGAGGACGCCGCCACCCGGATCGACCGGGCGCTGTCCAGCGCCCGGAGCCAGGACGCGGTCACCGTCGAGGAGTTCGTCCCGGAGACCGGGGCGCTGCGGTTGGTGGAGAGCGCCTCCGGCGGCTGCGGGTGCGGCGGCGGGGCCGACCGGTCCGCGGTCGAGGGCGCGCTGTCGTGCTTCGTGCCGGAGGTGACCTCGGTCGGGTGGGAGACCCGGGCCACCGTGCCGGAGCCGCCCCTGCTCCAGATCTCCCGCCGTCCGCCGACCGCCGCCCCGGCGACGTGAGCGCCCCGCGGACCGCCGCCGCCCACCGGGGCCTGCGGCGCTTCCGGGCCCCCGCGCCCCCGCTGCCCGAACGCTGCGAACTGTGCGGCACCGAACTCGGCGGCCGGCACCGCCACCTCGTCGACACCCGCAACCGCGGACTGGCCTGCGCCTGCCCGCACTGCGCGCTGCTCTTCGAGCGGCCCGGGGCCGGCGGCGGGCAATTCCGCACCGTGCCGGACCGCTTCCTGTCCGACCCCGCGCACCGCCTCGACGAAGCCGTCTGGGACCGGCTGCGGATCCCCGTCGGCGTCGCCTTCCTGCTGGACAACACCGCCCTGGGCCGGGTGGTGGCGCTCTACCCCAGCCCGGCCGGCGCCACCGAGAGCGAACTCGACCCGACCGCCTGGCAGGCCGTCCGCGACGCCACCCGCCTCGCCGACCTGCTCGCACCCGACGTCGAGGCCCTGCTGCTGCACCGCGACGACGACCGCACCGACTGCCATCTGATCCCGGTCGACCTCGCCTACGAACTCACCGGCCGGCTGCGCCTGCTGTGGCGCGGCTTCGACGGCGGCGCCGAGGCCCGCGCCGCCCTGGCGGACTTCTTCGCCGACATCACCCACCGGGCCCGCGAACCGCGCGAGGAGGCCCGGCGGCCGTGACCGAGCTGTCCTTCGACTGCACCGGCGTCCGCGCCGACCGCTACGCCGCCGCCCCGACGCTCCTCTTCCGGCTGCGGATCACCGCCGCCGACGGGGCGCGGGTGCACGCCCTGGCACTGCGCTGCCAGTTGCGCATCGAACCGGCCCGCCGCGACTACGACGACGAGGAGACCGCCGCGCTCGCCGACCTCTTCGGCGCCCGGTCCCGGTGGGGCAACACCCTCAAGCCCCTCCAGTTCGCCCAGGTCTCCCAGGTGGTCCCCGGCTTCACCGGCGAGACCGAGGTGGACCTGCCGGTCCCGTGCAGCTACGACCTGGAGGTCGCCGCCGGCCGCTACGTGCACGCCCTGCGCGACGGCGAGGTACCGCTGCTGCTGCTCTTCTCCGGCACCGTCTTCTCCGGCCCGGGCGGCTTCCAGGTCTCCCCGGTGCCCTGGCACAAGGAAGCCGAGTGCCGGCTGCCGACCGCCGTGTGGCGGGAGATGACCGACACCCACTTCCCCGGCTGCGGCTGGCTGCGGCTGCCGCGGGAGAGCCTGGACGCGCTGTTGGCGTTCCGGTCCCGGCACGCCCTGCCGTCCTGGGAGGCCACCGTCGCGGCGCTGCTGGCCGCCGCGGAGGGCAGCGGGCCGGGAACCCGGGGCTTCCCCAGCGCCGTCGTCCGCCCCGCCACCGAAAGGACCGCACCGTGACCACCTCCGCGCCCACGGACACCCCGGCGGACCGGTTCGCCGCCGCCCGGCAGGTCGCGGACGCCGTGCTCTTCGAGGGCTACGTCCTCTACCCCTACCGGGCGTCCGCCGCCAAGAACCGGCTGCGCTGGCAGTTCGGCGTCCTCGTGCCGCCGGGCTGGGGCGCCGACCGGGCCGAACCCTCCCACCAGCGCACCGAATGCCTCGTCGAACCCCGCGCCGGCGCCCGGCTCGCCGTCGAGCTGCGGTTCCTGCGCGCCCAGCGCCGCACCGTCCAACGGCGGTGCCCCGACGGGGAGTTCGAGGACGTCGCGGAACTGGAGCTGCCCGACCGGGTGCTGGTCCCCTGGGACGAGGGCACCGAGGAACGCTGCCCGCTCGACGTGGCGGTCGCCGACCTCGTCGGGGACGGCGTCACCGTCCCGCTGGTCTGGCCCCCGGGCGAGGACACCGAGCCGGTGCACGACGCGGACGGCCGGGTCGTCGGCCGGCTGGTGCGCCGCCGCGCGGAGATCAGCGCGGTGCTGCGGCTGACCGCGCAGGAGATCGCCGGCCCGTACGCGGTGCTGAAGCTGACCGCGACGGTGCGCAACACCAGCGGCTGGGTCCCGGACCCGGCGGCGGACGACCGGGACGCGGCGCTGCCCCGCTCCCTCGTCGCCGCGCACCTGTTCCTCGGCGTGACGGCCGGTCGGTTCCACTCCCAGACCGACCCGCCCGAATGGGCCCGCGGCGCGGTCGCCGACTGCCGCAACGAACACACCTGGCCGGTGCTGGCCGGTCCGCCCGGGAGCGCCGAGGTGATGCTGTCCGCCCCGATCATCCTGGAGGACCACCCGGCGATCGCCCCCGAGAGCCCCGGGGCGCTCTACGACGCCCTGGAGATCGACGAGATCCTCGCGCTGCGCACCGCGGCCCTGACCGACCAGGAGAAGCGCGAGGCCCGCGGCACCGACCCCCGGGCCGCCGAGGTGATCGACCTCGCCGACGGCATGCCGCCCGAGGTGCTGGAGCGCCTGCACGGTGCCGTCCGGGCGCTGCGCGAGGTCACCGGACCCGACCCGGCGCCGGAACCGGCCCGCCCCGACACGCCCTGGTGGGATCCGGGCGCCGACCGCGACGTGGACCCGCTCACCGACCGGATCACCCTCGACGGCCGCTCGGTCGGGGCCGGCAGCCGCGTCGTCCTGCGCCCCGGACGCCGCCGCACCGACGCCCAGGACCTCTTCCTGCACGGCCGCGCCGCGCAGGTCGAGGCGGTGCTGCACGACGTGGACGGCGGGGTGCACCTCGCGGTGACCGTCGACGGCGACCCGGGCGCCGACATCCGGCGCGAACAGGGCCGGTTCCTCTACTTCCAACCCGACGAACTCGCGCCCCTGGAGAACGAGTGAGCAGCGCCCCGCCCGCCACCCCGCCGTCCGGCCGCACGCTCGTCGCGGGTGTCGGCAACATCTTCCTCGGCGACGACGGCTTCGGCGTCGAGGCGGTCCGCGCGCTCGGGGCGCACGCCCTGCCCGACGGGGTGGAACTCGTCGACGCCGGCGTCCGCGGCGTACACCTCGCCTACCGGATGCTGGACGGCTACGCGACGGTGCTGCTGGTGGACGCCGCGGCGCGCGGCGGCGAGCCCGGCTCGCTCTACCTCCTCGACGCCACCGACCCCGCCGACGCCGCCCCCCGCCCCGGCAACACCCCGATCGACGCCCACCACATGACCCCGGACGCCGTCCTGGCGCTGCTCGACACGCTCAGCGCGGGCACCGGCGCGCGGCGCCCGGAACGCGTCCTGGTCGTCGGCTGCGAACCCGCCGACACCGACGAAGGGATCGGCCTGAGCGCGCCGGTCGCCGCCGCCGTCGACGAGGCCGTTCGCCTCGTGCTGCGGCTGGTCGGCGCCGACGCCGACGCATCGGAGCCGGCCGCCACCGCTGCCCCGGCCACCACGGAGAGGAACACCACACCATGTTGAAGCTCGCCCTCGGCGGCGTCCTGGCCGCCGCCCTCGCCCTCGCCCTGCGCAACCTGCCCGACGTCAGGCGCTACCTGCGGATGCGCGCCATGTGACGCGAGCCGGTCCCACGGGTGGCGGGTGCGGCTGCACCGAACGGTGTATGCCGCAGCGCCGCCCCGGCGAGGCACCCGGGACGCCCGGGTGCCGCACCGTCTAATGAGGCCAGCGGCAACCGGTCGGCACACCAGAGAGAGACGGGCCGATGCACGAGATGTCCATCGCGCTGGCGGTCATCGACCAGGTGGAGAGCGCGGTACGGCCCGCCGGCGCGACCGCGGTCAGCCGCGTCCGACTCCAGGTCGGCGAACTGGCCGGCGTGGTCCCCGACGCCCTGGCCTTCTCCTTCCAACTCGCCTGCGAGGGCACGGTCCTGGCCGGCGCCGAGCTGATCACCGAACCGGTCGCGGCCCGCGCCCGCTGCGCCTCCTGCGACCGGACCTGGCCGGCGGGCATGCCGCCGCGCCTGAGTTGCCCCGGGTGCGGCGGGGCGTCCGTGGAGCTGCTGTCCGGCCGCGAACTGCGGATCGCCGACGTCAGCTGGCTGGACGCCCCGGCACCCCCTCCGACGCACGAGGAGCGCTGATCCCATGTGCCGTGTCCTTGACCTGCAGCAGGCCGTGCTCGCCAAGAACGACGCCTGCGCCCACACCCTGCGCGAGGAGCTGGCGGCGCGCGGAACCGCGGTCGTCAACCTGCTCTCCAGTCCGGGCAGCGGCAAGACCGCCCTGCTGGAACGCGAACTGACCCTGGCCAGGGAACGCGGGGTGCCGGTCGCGGCGCTCACCGCCGACCTCGCCACCGAGAACGACGCGGTCCGCCTGGCCCGCTCCGGCGTCCCCGTCAAGCAGGTGCTCACCGACGGCCTGTGCCACCTGGAGGCCGAGATGCTCGGCGGGCACCTGGACGGTTGGCTGCCCACCGGCACCCGGCTGCTGTTCGTCGAGAACGTCGGGAACCTGGTCTGTCCCGCCTCCTACGACCTGGGGGAGACGCTGCGGGTGGTGCTCGCGTCGGTGACCGAGGGCGAGGACAAACCGCTCAAGTACCCCACTGCCTTCGGCCTGGCCCACCTGGTGCTGGTCACCAAGACCGACATCGCGGCGGCGGTGGAGTTCGACGAGGCGGCGTTCCGCGCCAACGTGGAGCGGGTCAACCCCGGTGCCGAGGTGGTCCGCACCTCGGTCCGCGGCGGCGAGGGCGTCGGAACGCTGCTGGACCGGGCGCTGGCCGCCCGGGACGACGGGCCGGCGCACATCCCGGTGATGACCCGCCAGTCGCACCACGTGCACGACGACCGCGAGGACCGGATCGGCGACCGCGGCACGGTGGGGTCGAGCCGCTCATGACCGTCGGGCAGCCCGGTGCACGCACCGCTCCACAGGGTCTCGCGCCCTCCCCCGAGGTGTCGACTCCGCTGCCGCAGGCCGGCGCCGGAAGCGCGGGGCGGGCGCCGATCGCCGGAGCGTTGCGCACCGTGCGCCCTGTCGAGGTCGACGCGGCCGCCGCCCGCCGTCGGATCACCGTGCGCGGCATCGTCCAGGGCGTCGGTTTCCGCCCGTTCGTCCACGGACTCGCCACCGAGCTGGGGTTGAGCGGACACGTCAGCAACACCGGCGAGGGCGTGGTCACCGAGGTCGAGGGACCACCGGGCGCGCTGCACCACTTCGGTACCCGACTACGGGCCGAGGCGCCGCCGTTGGCGGTCGTGGAGGCGGTGGACGGCGAGGACATCGCGGTCACCGGCGGCACCGGCTTCGCCATCCTCCCCTCCCACGCCCACGGCCCCGCCCGCACCCTGGTCGCGCCGGACGCCGCCACCTGCGACGCCTGCCTGGCGGAGCTGACCGACCCGGCCGACCGCCGCTACCGGCACCCCTTCGTCACCTGTACGCACTGCGGTCCCCGCTTCACCATCGTGCGGGCGCTGCCCTACGACCGCGCCCAGACCACCATGGCCGGCTTCCCCATGTGCCCGCGCTGCGCGGCCGAGTACGCCGATCCGGCCGACCGGCGGTTCCACGCCCAGCCCGTCGCCTGCCACGACTGCGGCCCGCGGCTGCACCTGCTCGCCGCCGACCGGGACGACCCCGGCGGTGCGCCGCGCCCGGTGCCAGGCGACCCGGTGGCGGGGGCCCGGCGGCTGCTCGCCGAGGGCGCGATCGTCGCCGTCAAGGGGCTCGGCGGCTACCACCTGGTGTGCGACGCGGGCAACGACCGCTCGGTGCGGGAACTGCGGCGTCGCAAGGCGCGCGGCGACAAACCGTTCGCGTTGATGGCCCGTCATGTCGACGACGCGGCACGGCTGGTGGAACTCGGGGCGGAGGAACGGGCGCTGCTCACCGGGCCGGTGCGGCCGATCGTGCTGGTGCGCCGGCGCGCCGGCGGGCCCGCGCCCGGGGCGCCCGCGGTCGCCGAGGCGGTCGCCCCCGGCTGCCCCGACCTCGGGCTGATGCTGCCCTACACCCCGCTGCACCACCTGCTGTTCGGCCTGCCGGGCGACCCGCCCGGACCCAGGTTGCTGGTGATGACCAGCGGCAACGTGGCCGGTGACCCGCTCGTCATCGACGACGCCGACGCGGTGGTGCGACTGGCGAACCTGGCGGACGCCTGGCTCGGCCACGACCGGGCGATCCAGGTCCCGTGCGACGACTCGGTGGTCCGGATCAGCGACGGCGAACCGCTGTACGTCCGGCGCTCGCGCGGCTGCGCACCGTACCCGGTGCCCCTCCCGGTGCCGGTGCGGCCGGCGCTGGCCACCGGCGGCGACCTCAAGACCGTGCTGTGCCTGGGGGAGGGGCGCCGGGCCTGGCTGTCCGCGCACATCGGCGACATGGACGACCTGGCCACCCAGCTGGCGTTCGAACGGGCCGGCGCGCATCTGGAGACCCTCACCGGGGTCCGGCCGCGGTTGTTCGCCACCGACCTGCACCCCGCCTACCGCACCGGCCAGTGGGCCCGCCGGCACACCGCCGGCCGGCCGCTGGTCCGGGTCCAGCACCACCACGCCCACATCGCCGCGGCCATGGCCGAACACGGGCTGGACGGCCGGCAGCCGGTGATCGGTGTCGCCTTCGACGGCACCGGCTACGGCGACGACGGCGCGATCTGGGGCGGCGAGATCCTGCTCGCCGACTACGCCGGATACCGTCGCTTCGCCCACCTCGACTACGTCCCGCAGCCCGGTGGCGACGCCGCGGTCCGTCGCCCCTACCGGATGGCCCTCGCCCACCTGCACGCCGCGGGCCTGCCCTGGACCGCGGAGCTGCCGCCGGTCGTCGCCTGCCCACCGGACGAACTGCGACTGCTGGAACGTCAGTTGGCGCGCGACATCAACTGCGCGCCGACGTCCAGCATGGGCCGGCTGTTCGACGCGGTCTCCTCGCTCGCCGGGATCTGCCACCACGCCGGCTACGAGGCCCAGGCCGCCGTCGCGCTGGAGGCCGCCGCCCGCAGCGCCGGCGACGACCGCGGCCCCGGCTACACCTTCGCGCTGCGCACCGGCGCCGCGGCCGGCGGGGGCGCCGCGCTGGTCGCCGTCCCCGGCCCGGTCCTCGCCGCGGTCGTCGAGGACGTGTCCGCCGGCACCGACCCGGCGCTGGTCGCGGCCCGCTTCCACACCGCGGTCGCCGCACTGGTCCGGCGCTGCTGCGGGCTGGCCCGGGAACGCACCGGCCTGTCGACCGTGGCACTGACCGGCGGGGTCTTCGGCAACGCGCCGCTGGCCGAGACCGCGGCCCGGATGCTGCGGCAGGACGGCTTCACCGTGCTGCGGCACCGGCTGGTCCCGCCCAACGACGGCGGGCTGGCGCTCGGCCAACTGCTGGTCGCGGCCCGCCGGCGCGGCGCCTGACCCCCACGAACCCGCATCCGCACCCGCACGACGAGGAGGAGCCATGTGCCTGGCGGTGCCCGGCAAGGTGATGGAGATCGAGGAACGGGACGGTACCCGGATGGCCACCGTCGACTTCGGCGGGGTGGTCAAGGAGGTATGCCTGGAATACGTGCCGGACCTCGCGGTCGGCGAGTACGCGATCGTCCACGTGGGCTTCGCGCTCCAGCGGCTCGACGAGGAGTCGGCCCGGCGGACCCTGGCCCTGTTCGAGGAACTCGGCCTGCTCCAGGAGGAGTTCGGCGATCCGTGGGAAGCGGCCGCCGGCCAGGACGGACCACAGGCGCAGGAGGCGCGGCAGTGAAGTACCTCGACGAGTTCCAGAACCCGGAGCTGGCCCGGCGACTGCTGGACGACATCCGGGCCACGGTGACCCGCCCGTGGGCGCTGATGGAGGTCTGCGGCGGCCAGACACACACCATCATCCGGCACGGCATCGACCAACTCCTGCCCGAAGAAGTCGAGTTGATCCACGGGCCGGGGTGCCCGGTGTGCGTCACGCCGTTGGCCGTCATCGACAAGGCGCTGGAGATCGCCGCCCGCCCCGACGTGATCTTCTGCTCGTTCGGCGACATGCTCCGGGTGCCGGGCACCGGCCGCGACCTGTTCCGGGTGCGCAGCGAGGGCGGCGACGTCCGCGTGGTCTACTCCCCGCTCGACGCCCTGAAGATCGCCCAGCAGAACCCCGAGCGCGAGGTGGTGTTCTTCGGCATCGGCTTCGAAACCACCGCTCCGCCCAACGCCATGACGGTCTATCAGGCCCGCAAGCTGGGCATCCGCAACTTCAGCATGCTGGTCTCGCACGTCCGGGTACCGCCCGCGATCGAGGCGATCATGACCTCGCCCAGCTGCCGGGTCCAGGCGTTCCTGGCCGCCGGACACGTGTGCAGCGTGATGGGCATGGACGAGTACCCGGAGTTGGCCGACCGCTTCCGGGTGCCGATCGTCGTCACCGGCTTCGAACCGCTGGACATCCTGGAGGGCATCCGCCGCACCGTCCGTCAACTGGAGCGCGGCGAGCACACCGTCGACAACGCCTATCCGCGGGCCGTCCGCGCCGACGGCAACCCGGCCGCCCGGGCCATGCTCGCCGACGTCTTCGAGGTCACCGACCGGTCCTGGCGCGGCATCGGCACCATCCCCGCCAGCGGCTGGCGGCTCTCCGAGCGCTACCGCGACTACGACGCCGAACACCGCTTCTCGGTCCAGGGCATCGCCACCCGCGAGCCCGCGGCCTGCCGCAGCGGCGAGGTCCTGCAAGGGCTGATCAAACCCCACGAGTGCGAGGCGTTCGGCACCACCTGTACCCCGCGCAACCCGCTCGGGGCCACCATGGTCTCCAGCGAGGGCGCCTGCGCCGCCTACTTCCTGTACCGCCGGCTCGGCAGCACGCCGACCCCCTTGGAGGCGACCCCCGTTGTCTGACACCACCCCCCAGGCCCCCACCGCCGCGCCCGGCCCGCGGGACCTGCCCACCGTCGACATCACCGGCTGGACCTGCCCGACGCCGCTGCGCGAGACGCCGCGCGTCGTCATGGGGCACGGCGGGGGCGGGGCGCTCTCCGCCGAGCTCGTCCAGCAGATCTTCGCGCCGGCGTTCGGCGGTGAACTCCTCGCCCAGCTCGGCGACTCCGCGGTGTTCGCGCTCGGCGGGCAGCGGCTGGCGTTCTCCACCGACTCCTACGTCGTGCGGCCGCTGTTCTTCCCCGGCGGCAGCATCGGTGACCTGGCGGTCAACGGCACGGTCAACGACCTCGCCATGAGCGGCGCCCGGGCCGCCTACCTCTCCTGCGGCTTCATCCTGGAGGAGGGCGTGGAGATGCCGGTGGTCGCCGGCGTCGCGGACGCGATGGGCGCCGCGGCCCGGGCCGCCGGCGTGGAGGTGGCCACCGGGGACACCAAGGTCGTCGAGGCCGGCCGCGGTGACGGGATCTACCTCAACACCGCCGGCATCGGGGTGGTCCCGGCCGGCGTGGACCTGCGTCCGCAGCGGGTGGTGCCCGGGGACGTGGTGATCGTCAGCGGGCCCATCGGCCTGCACGGCGTGGCCATCATGAGCGTCCGCGAGGGCCTGGAGTTCGGCGTCGAGATCGAGAGCGACTGCGCGGCGCTCGGCGGACTCGTCCAGACCATGCTCGCCGTCACCCCCGACCTGCACGTGCTGCGCGACCCCACCCGCGGCGGTCTGGCCGCCGCGCTCAACGAGATCGCCACCGCCTCCGCCACCGGCGTGGTCATCGACGAGCGCGCCGTGCCCGTCC
Source organism: Streptomyces sp. VTCC 41912 (assembly GCF_045799175.1). Lineage (NCBI taxonomy): Bacteria > Bacillati > Actinomycetota > Actinomycetes > Kitasatosporales > Streptomycetaceae > Streptomyces > Streptomyces sp. VTCC 41912. The sequence continues at coordinate 34,183 of NZ_JBJMAB010000044.1, read as the reverse complement.
CGCCGGCCGTCGCCAACGCCTGCGCGATCCTCGGCCTCGACCCGATGTACGTCGCCAACGAGGGCAAGTTGGTCGCGTTCGTCCCCCGCGAGCACGCCGACGCGGTGCTGGACGCGATGCGCGCCCACCCGCTGGGCTCCGGCGCCGCGGTGATCGGTGAGGCGGTCGCCGCCCACCCCGGCATGGTGGTGGCCCGCACGCCGCTCGGCGGCACGCGGGTGGTCGACCTGCCGCTGGGCGAGCAACTGCCGCGGATCTGCTGAACCGGATCTCCCGAGCCGGACCTGCCGGGCCCGGGCGGCGGTCGACGGACCGGGGCCGGCCCGCCCGCTGACCTCCGCGCGCACCGCCGCTACGGTGTGCGGACATGAGTCGGTCATCGATCGCGGTGCACCACGTGCGGGCGGCGCTGGGCGGGGCGCGGCGGCTCGGCATCGACCCCGCGCCGCTGCTCCAGGCCGCCGGGATCCCGCCGCTGCTGCTCGCCGACGACGGGGCCCGGATCACCGCGGACCAGTTCACCCGCCTGATCCGGGCCCTGCACCGGGCCACCGACGACGAGTTCCTGGGCCTCGGCCCGGTCCGCAGCCGTCGCGGCACCTTCGCCATGATGTGCCAGACCTGTCTGGACTGCCCGGACCTCGGCTCCGCCCTGGACCGGGCCACCCGCTTCTACGGGCTCTTCCCCGGCGGCCCCGACCTGGCCGTGCAGGCCGGTCCGGACGACGGGCTCGCCGTCTTCACCGTCCGCAGCGCGCTGCACCGGCACGACGAGGCGGCCTTCCTCGCCGCCTGCCTGCTGCTCATCTGGCACCGGCTCGCCGGCTGGTTGATCGGTCGCCGCATCCCGCTGCACTGGGTCGGGTTCGCCCATCCGGCGCCGGCCCACGCCGACGAGTACCCCGACCTGTTCGGCTGCCCGGTCCGCTTCGGGGCCCCGCACACCGCGGCCGGCTGGGACGCCCACTGGCTCACCGCACCGGTCGTCCGGGACCGGGCGGCGCTGGCCGCGCTGCTGCGCCGCGCCCCGGCCGACCTGTTGGCCCGCCGCGACTACGGCACGACCGTCGCCGAGCAGGTGCGCCGTACCCTCGCCCAGGCGCTGCGGTCCCCGGCGCCTACCCGGCTGCCGCAGGCCGGTGAGGTCGCGGCCCGGCTCGCGGTCAGCCCGGCGACGCTGCGGCGCCGGCTGCGCGCCGAGGGCACCTCGTACCAGCGGCTCAAGGACGCGGTGCGCCGGGACGCCGCGCTCACCGCACTGGCCGCCGGGCGGGAGCCGATCGCCGCGGTCGCCGCCCGGATCGGCTTCTCCGAGGACCCCGCCTTCCACCGTGCCTTCCGCCGCTGGACCGGCACCACCCCCGGCGCCTACCGGCTGGCCGGCGCCGGCCCACCCGGCGGCGAACCGTCCACCGCCCCCCGCGGCCAGCGAAGCTGAGCGTTCCGGCCAGCGCCCGGGCACCCGCAGGTCACTACGGTCGGCCCGACCACCCCGGCACACAGGTCAGTTGGGAGAGCCGCATGCACCTCCGCGCCACCGCACTGGGCACCGCCGCCGCGCTGGCCCTGTCGCTCGGCACCGCAGGTTCCGCCGTCGCGGACCCGCCGCGGGCCGCGGCCGACCGGCCCGGCGACGTCGTGACGTCCACCCCCACCGCGTTCCACCCGCTGCCCGGCCAGCCGACCCGGACTCGCGCCTGGCACCTCACGTACCGCTCGACCAGCGCCAAGGGCACGCCCAACACCGTCTCCGGCACCGTCATCGTGCCCGACGACGGCCGCACCGGGCCCCGCCCGCTGGTGACCTACGCGGTCGGCACGGTCGGCCTCGCCGACGCCTGCGCCCCCTCGGCCGGATTCCCCAAGGGCACCACCATGGAGGCGAACCTCATCCAGCAACTCACCGCCCGCGGCTGGGCGGTCGCGGTCACCGACTACGAGGGGCTGGGCACCCCCGGCGAGCACACCTACACCGTCGGGCGCGCCGAGGGGCAGGCCGTGCTGGACGCCGCCCGGGCCGCCGAGCGGCTGCCCGAGGCGGCCGCCGCCGGCGTCACCGCGGACTCCCCGGTCGGCATCATGGGCTACTCCCAGGGCGGGCAGGCCAGTAGCTGGGCCGCCGAACTCCACCGGAGCTACGCGCCCGAACTCCGCGTCGAGGGCACCGCGACCGGCGGCGTCCCGGCCGACCTGCGCGAGGTGGCGGCCGCCGACGACGGCGGCATCGGCGCCGGCCTGATCCTGATGGCCGCCATCGGCCAGAACGCGGCCTTCCCCGAACTGCACTTGGACACGTACCTCAACGACCGGGGCCGGCGCGCCGTCGCCTTCCTGCGCGAGCACTGCGTGGCGATCGACGTCGCCGCCGAACTCTTCCGGAAGGTCTCCGACGTCACCGTCACCAACCCGCTGGAACGACCGGACTGGCAGGCGCGCCTGCGGGAATCCACGCTCGGCACCCGGACGCCCGACGCGCCCGTGTACCTGTACCACGGAACCGCCGACGAGCTGATCCCGTACGCCGTCGGCGCCCGGCTGCGCGCCGAGTGGTGCGCCAGGGGCGCCCGCGTCCAGTGGACCTCGATCCCGCTCGGCGAGCACGTGCTCGGCGCGATCGTGGGGGCGGCTCCGGCCGCCGACTGGCTCGCCGACCGCTTCGCGGGACGGCCGGCGCCCGACAACTGCACGTGAGGTAACGGTAGTTGCCCGGGCGGCTCTGGGCGCGGTACGCCGTGGGGGCCCGCGTTCGTGACGTCGATCGGGATGCGCCACGGGCGCTCGCCGCGCGGTGCGGCCAGGTGGGGCGCCGCGTCAGCGGGGAAGGGCGCCGGGACGCGGGCGGCGGTCGGGGTGCTGTGAGCGGGCGTGCGCGGCCGGTTCGCGCCGCTGCACCGACTGATCCCCGGATTGGTATGGACATGCTCACATGTCCGCTCGTAGGGTGACCTGGTCTAGACCGCCGTCCTCGTCAGTCGCTACGCCTGACGGCTACCGACGGCACGTCAACACGCACCTCTCGTACGGAACTTCCCCCCACAGCGGCCCCCGGACCGTCCGCCGGAGCCCGGCGCCGCACGAAGGAGTCACCGCCATGAGAACTCGCCTCGCCGCCCTGTTGAGCGCCACCACCATGGCCGTGGGCCTCGCCCTCGTCGTACCGGCGTCGCCCGCGGCGGCCACGGCGGACTGCCCGTCCTGCACGGCCCCGGCCGGCGCCGCCACGCTGGCGGAGGGATTCGTGGTCAGCGAGGCCCAGTTCAACCAGATGTTCCCGAACCGGAACCCCTTCTACACCTACGCCGGCCTGACCGCCGCACTGAGCGCGTTCCCCGAGTTCGCGAACACCGGGAGCGACACGGTCAAGCGCCAGGAGGCCGCGGCCTTCCTGGCCAACGTCGGCCACGAGACCGGCGGTCTGGTCTACGTGGTGGAGCAGAACACCGGCAACTACCCGCACTACTGCGACGCCACCCAGCCGTACGGCTGTCCGGCCGGTCAGGCCGCCTACTACGGACGCGGGCCGATGCAGCTCAGCTGGAACTTCAACTACAAGGCCGCGGGCGACGCGTTGGGGATCGACCTGCTGAACAACCCCTACCTGGTGGAGCAGGATCCGGCCGTCGCCTGGAAGACCGCGCTGTGGTACTGGAACACCCAGAAGGGCCCGGGCACCATGACCGCGCACCAGGCCATGGTCAGCGGCGCCGGCTTCGGGGAGACCATCCGCAGCATCAACGGCTCCCTGGAGTGCAACGGCGGAAACCCCGCCCAGGTGCAGAACCGGATCGACAACTACAAGAACTTCGTGCAGATCCTCGGCACGACGCCGGGGGACAAGCTGAGTTGCTGACCGGGGGCCGTCGCCGGCGCGGACCCCGTGCCGGCGACGGCCGGGCCCCGGTCACTCAGTGGCCGAATCGGAAGTGGTGGTGCTTGGGAGGTTTGGTCGTGGTGCTGCCCGACGCCTCGGGCACTTCGTCGGCCGTGCCGCGGGCCGCGGTGGCCGCCCGGGCGTCGCGGACGACCGCGCGGCGCCGGTGTGCCCGCGCCATACCGGCCGTGATCATGGCCAGCGCGAGGCCCAGGATCAAGGTGAGCGCGATCCCGGCCAGGAAGATCGCGAGGCTGTTCATGGTGGTGATCCGGTTGCCGAACACCGCCACGGTGTATTCCGGTCCGCCGGAGAGGTTGTCGGCGATCAGCACGCCGATGAACGCCCCGGTCGCAGCAAGGAGAAGCAGTCCCAGTAGCAGCATGGTGGCCACCTTTCTGTGACGTCCACAACCTCCACTGTGGCACCGCACGGGCCCTGCCGTCTCGGTCGTCGAAGCCGGTACCGCGTGGTGGTCGGCCCGATCGCCACGCACCGCGCTGACCTGCAAAGTCGTCCCGGGCATCGCCTCGCTCTACGCCCCGGCGGGCTCCGGCGCGGCGTGCCGACCGTCCAGCAGCCCGACGAACGCGGCGGCGGCCGCGGCCGGGTCGGTACCCCGCCAGGCGACGACGTGATCCGGCCGGATCAGCAGTAGCTCCCCGGCGGACAGGAAGTCCACGTCGTGGCGGTGCACCGCGAGGCCGCTCGGACCCGGCGCGGCGACTGGCGTCCCCGTCCCGGTCAGCAGGGCCCAGCCGGGCCCGGCGAGGTCGATCGTCGACCGGGTGCGGTCCCGGTCGAGCCAGCGGTGCGGGATGCGGGTCCCGACCCGGCCGACCGGCTCGAAAGCGGTGACCGGTTCCGGGTCGTCGAGCCCCTCCGGACCGTGGACGAGGGCCCCCTCGGCGTACTGGAAACCGCCCGCGGCCAGCACGAACGGATGGGCGAGCGCGGGGTCGGGGGCGGTCGCCAGCGCGCGCAGGCCCTGGGTGCGGCGGCTGGACTGGTCGGCCGCGAACCAGCCGGCCGGCCGTCGCTCGGCGTCGTAACTGTCCAGGAGCGCCGGCGCCGCCCGGCCGCGCAGGACCGCGGCGAGTTTCCAGCCCAGGTTGTGGGCGTCGGCGATGCCGGTGTTGGCGCCGCTGGCGGCGAACGGCGGCATGACGTGCGCGGAGTCGCCGGCCAGATGGACCCGACCGCGGGAGTAGCGGTCGGCGACGAGCATTTCGGCACGCCACGGCAGGACGCTGCGGACGTCGAGGTCCGGGGCCGCGACGCCGAGGGCGGTGCGCAGCACGGCGGGCCAGTCCCGGTCGATGGCGTCGCCGGGCCCCATGAACACCCAGCGGCGGCGGCCGTCGACCGAGGCCAGCGCGCCGGGGGCGTCGGGGTGCTCGATCTGGCAGAGGTTGAACTCCCGGCCGTCGACGACCGCGCCGAGGTCCGCGTGGAAGTAGACGTTCACGTTCGGCTCGCCGATGGGGCCGTGGCCCGAGCGGCCGATGCCGAGCGCCTCGCGCACGGGGCTGCGGGCGCCGTCGGCGGCGACCACGTGGCGGGCCCGCAGCCGGGACCGCTCCCCGCTGCCGCGGTCGAGGAGTTCGGCGACGACCTCGTCCTCGTCCTGCGCGAAGGCGACGAGTTCGGTGTCGAAGCGCACCGTGGCCCCGGCCGCGACAGCGGCGTCGCGCAACACCGGCTCCAACGCGTCCTGGGCTATCAGGCAGGGCTCCTCCGGGCTGACGTCGACGACGGCGCCCCCCGCACCGGCAGGCCGCCACGGCGGCAGCAACTCCGCCTCGACCAGGGTCCACCCCGCGGCCATGCGGTCGTGGCCGGCGAGGTCCCGGGCCGCCCGGTGTACCAGGTCGGCCAGTCCGAGCTCGCGGAAGACCTCCATGCTGCGCACGTGGAAGCGGCGGGCCTTGGGCTGCGGAGAGGTGGTCGACCGCTTCTCCACCAGGGTCACCGCCACGCCGTGATGGCGCAGCACCAACGCCGAGGTGAGCCCCACCAGTCCGCCGCCCACCACGAGCACGTCCGTCGCGTGTGTACGTTGTCCACTCATGGTGGACAACGTACACCACGTTAGAGTGACCGGACCATGACTCCTTCTGAACGCCGGCCCGCACCCGGTGGGCTGGTGTGGTTCGACGAGCCCGCGCCACCGCGCGCCACCGAACAGCTCAGTCGCGCGCGCATCGTGGCCGCCGCGCTGGAACTCGCCGACGAGCAGCTGCCCGGCGAGATCACCATGCGGGCGCTCGCCGCGCGCCTGGGCGTGCGCAGCCCGATGGCCCTGTACCGCTACGTCGGCAGCAAGGACGGCCTGGTCGACCTCATGACCGACGAGGTATACGGCCAGATGACGGTGGAGCAGGGCCGGGGCTGGCGGGACGCGCTGCGCGGGCTCGGCCGCACCAGTTGGGCCGCGGTGCAGCGGCATCCGTGGTTCGCGCGCCTGGCCTTCAGCCGTCCCCCCATGGGGCCCAACGCCCTCCATCTCTACGACGCGGCGCTGGCCGAGCTCGAACCGCTCGGACTCGACGCGGCGACCCGCATGCGGTTCGTCTCGACGGTGCTCGGCCACGCCCTCGGCTCCGGGCTCGCCCTGTTGGAGGAACAGGCCATGCGGGCCCGGGTCGGCTTCCGCTCCGACAGCGACCTGGACACCGCCGCGGCCCCCTACCTCGCGCGCATCGCGGCCGAAGGCCGGCACCCCCACTTCAGCAGGTGGGCCGCCGACCCCCGACGCTTCGCCCCGGAAGAGCAGTCCTTCGAGCAGGTCCTGGAATGGCTCCTCGACGGACTGGCCACCCTCGTCCCGCCGGAGCCCCCGGCCTGACGCCCGCGCCCGACGGCGTCCGGCCGGCGGCACGCCGCGGTGGATCCGACGGTCGGGGCCGAGGTCCCGGTGCGCCCCGCCGATGGCCTCGGGCCCGCTCGCCTAGTGGGTGTCCCGCATCAGTCGGGAGCCGAACCAGTCCTTCTCGTCCCGCACGCCGGGCAGGACGAAGAAGTAGCCGCCGCCCTCCGGGGTGATGAAGCGGGCCAGCGGTTCGTGCCGCAGCCGGTGCTGGACGGTGGCGAACTGCCGCTGCACGTTCTGCTGGTAACCGCAGAAGACCAGCCCGAGGTCCATCCTGCCGCGCCGGTCGTAGCCCTGGTCGTAGTTGTAACTCCGGCGCAGGAAACGGGACTTGTCGGTGTGCCGGGTGCGGGGGTTGGCGAGCCGGATGTGCGCGTCGAGCGGGATGACCCGGCCCTCGGGGTCGTCGCGGTAGTCCGGCGGGTCGTCCTCCTTGACGCGTCCCAGGGGCGCGCCGCTGGCCTTGTGCCGGCCGAAGACCTTCTCCTGGCGGTCCACCGGCTCGTGGTCCCAGGACTCGGAATGGAACCGGATCAGCCGCAGCACCTGGTAGCTGCCGCCGTCGGCCCAGTCCGGTTCCCCGCACGGCGGCGTCACCCAGATCAGCCGGTCCATCTCGGCCCGCGAGGCGGTGTCGGGATTGACGATGCCGTCCTTGAAGCCGAGGAAGTTGCGCGGCGACCCCGAGGGCCGGGACGGGTTCATGAACGCGTCCATCCGCCACCGCGGCCGGATCATGCCGTGCGTGGCCCGGCCCAGGTCGCGCAGCACGTGCACGATCGCGTCCGGGTGCTCGGCGCAGACCTGGAGCGAGAGGTCGCCGTGGCAGCGCGCCGGGTCCAGCCGGTCGTTGGGGAACGCCGGCATCGCCTTGAGGTGCCGCGGCTTGTGCCCGGCCAGCCCGAACCGGTCGTCGAAGAGGGACGCGCCCAGGCCGACCGTGACGGTCAGCGAGTCCGGGGTCTGCGGTTCCGAGGCCGTCCGCTCGTCCTTCGGCTTCACCCCGGCGGTCAGCACCCGGCACCGCTCGGTGAGCGCCTTGAACAGCCGGGTCAGACCCGCCCGGTCCTGGACCAGCACGTCGAACGCGGCGAAGCCGGAGAACAACTGCTGCGGGGTGAGGATGCCGGCCTGGTGGCGCCCGTGGAACGGCACCCGGTCCGGGGGCAGCGTGCGGCCGTCCGAGGCCCGCTCCGGCGCGGGGCCGCCGGCCGCCGCGTCGCCCGCCGACCGGCCCGCCGGTACGGCCACCGCCGCCGGGCAGCCGCCCAGTCCGGCGCCGGCCGCCACCCCCGCGACCCCCGCCGCGTACTTCAGGAACCCCCGGCGCCCGTCGTCCTGTGCCTGGTCCCGGTCGTCGCCGGTCCGCTCACGTCTCATCGCCCAACCATCCCCACTGCGGTCTGCGCCGCCGGTGTGCGTGTCCGTATCCGAGCCGCGATCCTCGCCGCCGGCCCCGCGCGGTCCGGGAACAACACGGCCGGGCCCACCGAAATCACGCTTGGGGTGGCCGCCCGGCCGCCGAACGGCGCAGGCCGCCGCGCCGCCGCCGGCACCCGCTCCTAGCGTCGGGCGTGTGACCCGCCCGACCGAGGACCCCGCCGAACCGCCGCTGCGCATCGTCCGGGGCCGTGCCGAGCCCGAGGAACTGGCCGCGCTGATGGTCGTCGTGTACGGCCGGCTGGCCCAGGCCCGCGCGCTCGCCGACGGCCACCACGAGGAGCCACCCGACAGCGGGCTCACCGACCTCCAGTTGCGCAACCACCGGGCGCGCGCCTCCTGCTGGGCGGGGTGCTGGACCTGCGCGTGACCGCGTGACACGGATGCGGACGCGGGTGCGCCGGCGCGCAGGACGGGCACGCGGCAGGCCGGTCGGTGCGTCCGGTGCGCGCTATCCGACGGGATCCGGCCGCGCGCCCGCGCCGGGCACCCGGCGCGCCGCGAGGAGGGCAGCGGCCAGGAATCCGGTGGCGCCGGCGACCGCCGCGCCGTGCAGCCCCGGCACCAGTCCGCCGGTCGTCAGCGTGCCGAACACCGCCACGCCGAGGACGCTGCCCAGCTGGCGGGCGGCGTTGAACACCGCGGCCGCCGCGCCGCCGCGCTCACCGGGGACGGACTCCAGCACCGCCGCCGTGGCGGCCGGCATGGTCAGCGCGGTGCCGAAACCGGCCGCGGCCATCGGGGCGACCAGCACCGCGTAGGGGGTGCCGGGACCCGCGCACAGCCAGCCGGCCAGCCCCGCCGCCCCGATCACCAGGCCCGCGACCATCGGCGGCCGGGGCCCGGTCCGGGCCGTCAGGCGCCCGGCCCATGCGGAGCCGACCGCCACCAGGCCGACGGCCGGCAGCAGCGCGACACCGGTGCGCAGCGCGCTGTAGTGGTGGACCTGCTGGAAGTAGAGCGGGGCGAGGAACAACAGCCCGTAGAAGCCGGCGTTGAGCAGGACGCCGACGACCGCGGAGGCGGTGAAGGCCCGGCTGCGGAAGAGGACGAGCGGCAGCATCGGGGCGGGCGCGCGCCGCTCCAGCAGCACGAACGCGGCCAGGCCCAGGAGCGCGACGGCGAACGCGCCGAGGACGACGGCCCGTGGTCGGCCCGGGGCCCCGGCCTCGATGCAGCCGGCGGCCAGCGCGGCCACGCACACCGCCGCGGCGGTCTGGGCCGGGACGTCGAGGCCGCGGCGGGGCGGGGCGGTGGGGGAGCGCGGTATCTGACGTAGCGTCAAGAGAACGGCGACCAGGGCGGCGGGCAGGTTCACCAGGAACACCGCGCGCCAGCCGAACGAGGCGACCAGCACCCCGCCGAGCACCGGCCCGGCGCCGGCGGCCAGGCCGGCGACCGCGCCCCAGAGCCCGAACGCGCGGGCGCGGGCGGCCGGTTCCGGGTACGCGGCCCGCAGCAGCGTCAGCGACGCCGGCACCAGCAGCGCCGCGCCGACGCCCTGCACGAGCCGGGCGGCGACCAGAACCGGGATCGACGCCGCGAGCGCACACCCGGCCGAGGCCGCCGCGAACACCACCAGTCCCGTGAGGAACACCGGTCGTCCGCCGCGCCGGTCGGCCAGCCCGCCGCAGAAGAGCAGCAGCCCCGCGAAGACCAGGGTGTAGCCGTCCACTGTCCATTGCAGACCGGTCACTCCGGCGCCCAGCGCGCGCCCCAGGTCCGGCAGCGCCACGGTGACCACGGTGACGTCCAGGATCACCAGGAAGTACCCCAGGCACACCGCCACCAGGGGCAACGGCGAGGCGCGGCCGGTGCGCGCCGGGGCGGATACGGAGGCGTTGATCGTCGACATGCGGTCAGTGTCGGGTCCGGTCGTTGCGGTGCCGGTCAAAACGTCCTCGCCGCGGCTGGCACCGTGGCGCGGGGCGATGGCGGGCGCGCGGCGGCCGCGCAGGAGCGCGAGGACGTTTCGCTGGCCGGCGAACCGTGTGTGTCGTACGGTCGCGGCATGGACGCCCGGACGGAGCCCGAAACCCGCACCGAGACCGACGTGGCCGCGGTCGCCGCGGTGATCGGCGACCCCTCCCGCGCCAAGGTGCTGCTCGCCCTCGCCGGAGGCGGTGCGCTGCCCGCCAGCGCCCTGGCCGCCGAGGCCGGGGTGAGCAACTCCACCATCAGCGCCCACCTGGCCCGACTCCGCGAGGCCCGACTGCTCACCGTCGAACACGACGGCCGGTACCGCTACTACCGGCTCGCCACGCCCGACGTGGCCCGCGCCCTGGAGCAGCTCGCGCTGATCGCCCGGCCGCTGCCGGTGCGCTCCTTGAACGCCGACACGCGTGCCAAGGCCCTGCTGCGCGCGCGCCTCTGCTACGACCACCTGGCGGGCCGCCTCGGCGTCGCCCTGATGGACGCGCTGCTGGCCGGCGACCTCCTCCGCGCGGAGCGCACCGACCCCTCCCGGGTCTCCTACCTGCTGACCCCGTCCGGCCGCCGCGAACTGGACGCCCTCGGCGTGGACCTCGCGGGGTTGCCGCGCCGCCGCTCCGCGGTCCGCTACTGCGTCGACTGGGGCGAGCACCGCCACCACCTCGCCGGCGCGCTGGGCGGCGCGGTCACCGCCCGGCTGTTCGCCCTGGACTGGCTGCGCAACGGCCGCTACCGACGGGTCGTCCGGCTCACCGACGCTGGCCGCGACGGCCTGACAAGGAGCTTCGGCGTCGCCCCCGAGCGGCTCCGCTGACTCCTGGCCGGCATCCTTCACGTTGCTGCAACAAACGGCCTCCTGCTGGCGCGAACATGTCGAGTAGGGTCCTGACCAGCGCGGACGGTGAGTGGAGGGGCATTTTTGTGACGGAACGTCAGGTATCGGGTGGGGCCGCCCAGGGCGCCGGGCTCGAAGTGCGGGCGCAGGAGCGCCGGTTGCGGCGCGACCTGGGGTTCTGGGGGCTGACCGGGATCGGCTTCTCCAACATCGTCGGCTCCGGCTGGCTGTTCGCCGCGATGTACGCGGCACAGACCGCCGGCCCGGCCGCGTTGCTCTCCTGGATCGGTGCGGGCCTGCTGTGCGGGCTGGTCGCCCTGGTCATGATCGAACTGGGCGCCTCCCGACCCGAGGGCGGCGGCACCGTCCGGTGGCCGCTGTTCGCCAACGGACGGCTGGTCGGCACGCTCGTCGGCTGGTCGGTGCTGCTCTCCGTGGGCGGCACCGCCGCCGAGATCAGCGCCATCATGCAGTACACCGCGCACTACCTCCCCGGCCTCTACAACGGGCACACCCTCACCCTCGCCGGGCTGGCGCTGGCCTGCGGGCTGACCGTGCTGCTGACCGCGCTGAACTGGTTCGCGGTCCGGCTGTTCGCCCGGCTCAACACCCTGGTCTCGATCTTCAAGATCGCGGTGCCGATCGCCACCGTCCTCGCCCTGGTCGCCTCCGGCTGGCACTCCGGCCGGCTCACCGACCACGGCGGCTTCGCCCCGTACGGCTACGTCGCCTGCCTGACCGCGCTGGCCGGCGGCGGCATCGTCTACTCCGTCAACGGCTTCCAGGCGCCGTTGGACTTCTCCGGCGAGACCCGCAACCCGCGCCGCACCCTGCCGTGGGCCGTCCTGGCCGGCATCGGTCTCGCCCTGCTGATGTACCTGGCGCTCCAGGTCGCCTACCTGTTCACCGTCCCCGAGCACCTCCTCGGCGGCGGTTGGCAGGGCGTCTCCTTCGACTCGCCCTTCGGCCAACTGGCCCTGATCCTCAACCTGCACTGGCTCTCCACGCTGCTCTACGCCGACGCGGTGCTCTCGCCCGGCGGCTCGGCCTACGTCGGCGTGGCGATCGACGCCCGGCACACCTACGCGCTGGCCAAGAACGGCACCATCCCCCGCTACTTCATGAAGGTCGACGAGGGCTCCGGCATGCCGCGCCGGGCGCTGGTGATCAACCTCGTCGTGATCGTGCTGTTCCTGCTGCCGTTCGGCGGCTGGCAGGACATCGTCAGCGTCATGGGCGACATGTACCTGCTGATCTACGCGGCCTCCGCGGTCGCCGTGGCGGTCTTCCGCACCGAGGCCGGCGGCGGCACCGCCGGCTGGGTGCCGGGACTGCGCTGGATCGCCCCGCTGAGCTTCGTGGTGGCCAGCGAGTTCGTGTACTGGTCGGGCTGGCAGCACCTCCGGTTGGCGCTGCCGATGGTCCTGGCCGGCCTGCTGCTCTTCGTGGGCATGCGGCGGCCCGGCGCCCGCGCCACGGTCGACGACGGCGCCGGACCCCGGCGCCCGCTCGCGGCCGAACTCCGCACCGGCGCGTGGCTGGTGGTCTACCTCCTCGCCCTCACCGGACTGTCCTGGCTGGGCACCTTCAAGGGCTCCGGGCACCTGCCCGCCCCGTACGACTCGCTGACCGTCGCCGCCGTCGCGCTGGCGGTCTTCTTCTGGGCGGTGCGGTCCGGCGTCGGCCAGCTGACCGCCGCCCGACAGACCGCCGCCTGAGGTCCACGGACCGCCCGCGGCCGTCAAGCGGATGCCGCACCCCCGAAATATGATGGGGCCATGCTTCGGCGTCGTCCCCCGCGGTCGGCGAGCGCCGACGACCTGCTCAGCACGCTGGGGCGGCTGACCGCCCAGGCGCGGGAAGGCGCCGAGTTCCAACGGGCCAGGGTGGAGCTGGCCGAGGTCCTGCAGCGCGAGATGCTGCCGGGCGCCCTCCCGGAGCTGCCCGGTCTGCGCACCGCCGCCACCTACGCCCCCGCCCGGCACGGCCTCGCCGTCGGGGGCGACTGGTACGACGGGTTCGCGCTGCCGGACGGCTCGTTGGCCTTCTCCGTCGGCGACGTGCAGGGCCACGACGTCGAGGCCGCCGCGTTCATGGGACAGATCCGGATCGGGCTGCGGGCCGTCGCCGCCCACGCCGCCGACCCCGGCGAGGTGCTCAGCCGCGCCAACGACCTGCTCCTGTCCATCGACTGCGAACTCTTCGCGACCTGCACCTTCGTCCGCTTCGACCCGGCGACCTGGGAGCTGAGCAGCGCCCGGGCCGGGCACGTCCCCGGCGTCTGGGCGACCACCGACCGGCGCTGGGGCCTGGTCGAGGACCCCGGCGGCATCCCGCTGGGAGTGCTGCCCGGGCAGCACTACCCGGTCACCCGCCGGCGGCTCACCGCGGCGGGTGCGTTCGTGCTGTTCACCGACGGGGTGATCGAGGGGCCGAAGTTCCCCATCGAGGCCGGGCTGGCGCAGGTGGCCCGTCTGGTCCGGGGCAAGGCGGGGGCCGATCCCGCCGAGGTCGCCGGCGCGGTGATGTGCGTCGCCGAGCTGACCGGCCACACCGACGACGCCGCGGTGATCGTGCTGCGCCACGACGCGGCGCGGCACGGGGCCGGGTGAAGCGCGGACCGCGCGCGCGTGTCGCGTCCGGTGCCCGGCCACCGGCGTTGTCTGATGGCAGGTGTGGTGCGCACCGGGGAACTCCGTCGGCTTGCTCCGGCAGCCCTGGGGAACCTCGCGCTCGCCGCCGTCTACTACGGGGCCGCGAAGGTCGGCCTGCTGGAGCAGGTGGTGGTCGCGGGCGCCGTGGTCACCCCCCTGTGGCCGCCCACGGGCATCGCGTTGAGCTTCCTGCTCCTGCTGGGCCTGCGGATGTGGCCGGGCATCGCCGTCGGCACCCTCCTGGTCATCTCCACGCTCACCAGCCTGGACCTCGCGGGCATCGGCGTCGTGGCGGGCAACACCGCCGCACCGGTGTGCGCGTGTCTGATGCTGCGCCGGGTGGGCTTCCGCGTCGAACTGGACCGGCTGCGGGACGGGGTGGCGCTGGTGGCCCTCGGCGCCTTCGCCGCGATGCTGCTCAGCGCCACGCTGGGCAGCGGCACCCAGGTGCTCACCGGGGCGCTGCCCACCGGGGACTTCTGGCGCACGTGGGCCTCCTGGTGGGCCGGCGACGCGATGGGCGTCCTGGTGATCACCCCGCTGGTGCTCGCCTTCCGGACGTTCCGGCCGCCGCGCGACCTGCCGCTGTACCGGTGGGTCGAGGCGGCCGTACTGCTGGGGACCGTGGTGCTGGTGTCGCTGGTGATTACCCGGTCCCCGATGTCCCTGCTCTTCCTGGTCTTCCCGGTGATCGTGTGGGCGGCGCTGCGGTTCCAACTGATCGGCGCGGCGCCCTGCGTCCTGGTGATCTCGGTCTTCGCGATCAGCGCGGCGAGCGGCCGGTACGGCCCGTTCCACGGCCTGAGCCTGTTGGAGATCATGGTCAACCTCCAGGCCCTCAACGCCTCCGCGGCGCTCACCGCACTGCTGCTGTCGGCGATCGTCACCGAGCAGAACACCATCCGCCGGGGGATCGAGCAGGTGTGCTGGGAGCTCGCCGAGGTGGTGGACCGCCTGGCCCCGGGGGAGAGCCGCCGCTGGCCGCCGGAGCGCTGACCGGCCGCGCCGGTCAGTCGCCCAGCAGCTCCCCCAGGTCGTAGCCGACCGGCTCCTCCAACTGCGCGTAGGTGCAGCTCCCCGGCGTCCGGTCGGGCCGCCAGCGGCGGAACTGCGCGGTGTGCCGGAACCGGCTGCCCTCCATGTGGTCGTAGCCCACCTCGCACACCAGCTCCGGCCGCAGTGCCACCCACGACAGGTCCTTGCCCCCGCTCCAGCGGCTCGGTCCGCCCGGCATCCGGCGGGAGGCGTGCGCCGCCTCGTCCGCCCAGTCGCCCCAGGGGTGGCCGGCGGTCTCGTCGTCGGCCATCCGCAGCGGCGCCAGCTCCTCGACCAGGGCGCGCCGCCGGGCCATGGGGAACGACGCGCACACCCCGACGTGCTGGAGGTGCCCCGCGTCGTCGTGCAGTCCGAGCAGCAGCGAGCCGACCACCGGCCCGCTCTTGTGCAGGCGGTAGCCGGCGACCACGCAGTCGGCGGTGCGGGCGTGCTTGACCTTGTACAGCACGCGCTCGCCCGGCCGGTACGGCAGGTCCAGCGGCTTGGCGATCACCCCGTCCAGTCCGGCCCCCTCGAACTGGCCGAACCACCGCTGCGCCAGCTCCCGGTCGGTGGTGGCGGGCGCGGTGTGCACCGGGGTCCGGGCCGGACGCAGCGCCTCGACCAGGGCCTGGCGGCGGGCCGTCTGCGGTTCGGCCAGCAGCGACGCGGAATCCAGCGCCAGCAGGTCGAAGGCGATCAGCGAGGCGGGCGTGCGGGCGGCCAGCGTCCGCACCCGGGACGCGGCCGGGTGGATGCGCTCCAACAGCTCCTCGAAGTGCAGCCGGCCGTCGTGCGCGATCACGATCTCGCCGTCGAGCACGCAGCGCGGCGGCAGTTCGGTGCGGACCGCCGTCAGCAATTCGGGGAAGTAGCGGCTGAGCGACTTGGTGGTGCGGCTGGCGAGTTCGACCTCGTCGCCGTCCCGGAAGACGAGGACGCGGAAGCCGTCCCACTTGGCCTCGTACTGCATTCCGGCGGGGATCTTCGCCACCGGTTTGGCGAGCATGGGGGAGACCGGGGGCATCACGGGCAGGTCCATGGTCCCGATCCTGCGGGCCGGCGGGCGTTCCCGCCCGCCGGGACCGGCCCCTCCGCCGGCGGACCGTCCGACGCGCGGCGCCACCCGGCGGAACCTAGCGTGGAGGCATGGCCGGATCCCGAGCGGTGGAGTTGGACGTCGCGGGGCGCGCCGTGCGCGTCTCGAACCCGGACAAGACCTACTACCCCGAGCGGGGTTTCACCAAGTTGGACGTCGCCCAGTACTACCTGGCCGTCGCGGACGGCGTGCTGCGCGGCCTGCGCGACCGGCCGACCACCATGCAGCGCTTCCCGGACGGCGTCGAGGGCGAGTTCTTCTACCAGAAGCGGGCCCCCAAGGGGCTGCCGGACTGGCTGCCCACCGCCCGGATCGCCTTCCCCAGCGGCCGGTTCGCGGACGAGATCTGCCCCACCGAACCCGCCGCCGTCCTCTGGGCGGCCAACCTGGGCTGCCTGACCTTCCACCCCTGGCCGGTCCGCCGCGCGGACACCGAACACCCCGACGAACTCCGGATCGACCTGGACCCGCAGCTCGGCACCGACTTCGCCGACGCCGTCACCGTCGCGCACGAACTGCGCGCCCTGCTGGCCGAGCACGGGCTGCGCGGCTGGCCGAAGACCTCCGGCGGCCGCGGCGTGCACGTCTACGTGCCGATCCGCCCGCGTTGGACGTTCACCGAGGTCAGACGGGCGGCCATCGCGGTGGCCCGGGCGCTGGAGCGGCGGCTGCCACAGCTGGTGACCGCCGCCTGGTGGAAGGAGGAGCGCGGCGCGAAGGTGTTCGTCGACTACAACCAGATGGCCCGCGACCGCACCATCGCCTCGCCCTACTCGCTGCGCGCCCGCCCTCGGGCCACGGTCTCCACCCCGCTGCACTGGGAAGAGCTGGCCGACGTCGTGCCCGAGGACTTCGACCTGCGGACGGTGCCGCCCCGGTTCGCCGAACTCGGCGACGTGCACGCGGACATGGCGGACCACGCCTTCGGCCTGGAGCCCTTGCTGGAACTGGCCGACCGGCAGGCCGCGGACGAGGGTCTGGGCGACCTGCCGTACCCGCCGGACCACCCGAAGATGCCCGGTGAACCGGCCCGGGTCCAGCCGAGCCGGGCCCGCAAGCACTGACCGCACGCCCCCGGTGACCAGCGGATTCCGGCTGGCGGAGGGCCCGCCCGGGCGTCCCGCGGCCGCCTCGATCGGCCCAATTCCGGCGGCCGTTGGAGTGGCCGCGGGCCGCGCCTGCGAGGAACGCCGTGCCGCGAGGTACCCATCACGTTGTCCGATTTCCTGCCAATCAGGAGAAGCGCAATGCGTAAGTTCATAGGGCGTTCCCTGGCCGCCGCGGCGCTGGCCGCCGCGACCGTCGTTCCCGTTGCCGGTATGGCCGAGGCCGCCCCTCAGGGCCAGACCGTTGCGGTGAGCGGTGACCACGGTCGTGGCCACCACGGTCGCGACTTCCGTCACCGCCGGCACGACGAGTGCGGCTTCTTCGGCTTCGGTCGGTTCGGCAACGAGGGCCGTGAAGGCCATCACGGCCGGCAGGGCCACCATGGCCGAGAGGGCTGTGAAGGCCGCGATCTGGGGCTGCTGGGACGCATCCTCCACGGCCTGTTCGGCTGGTGGTTCTGACCGTTAGCAGCCCGGCGGGCCGCCGCAGTTGCGCACTGCGGCGGCCCGCCGTTGCTCGTCCGGCGCCGGTGTCCCGGGGCCGGCGGGGGAGGATCAGGCCGCGGCGACCGACTCCTCGGCGCGGCGGCGGAGTTCCTTCTTGTCCGGCTTGCCCGCGTCGGTCAGCGGCAGCGCGTCGACGAAGGTGATCCGGGCCGGTTCGTACATCGCGCCGCGGACCTCGCGGACCATCGCGCGCAGCTGCTCCGCGTCGACGTCGGCGCCGGGCGTGCGCACCACCGTCGCGTGCACCCGCTCCATCCGGTCGGCGTCGCGGACGCCGTAGACGGCGCTCTGGAGCACCTGCGGGTGCGAGTTCAGCAGGTCCTCCAGCTCGGTGGTGTACACGTGGCCGCCGACCACGACGATCATGTCCTTGAGCCGGTCGACGATGGTCAAGTAGCCCTCGTCGTCGAGGAACCCGACGTCGCCGGTGTGCAGCCAGCCGTCCCGCAGCACCTCGGCGGTGAGCTCCGGCTGCTTCCAGTAGCCCTGCATGATCATGGCGGAGCGGACGCAGACCTCGCCGTGCTCGCCGGGCGGCAGGTCCCGCCCGGACTCGTCACGGATCGCCACCTCGACGTCGGGCAGCACCTTGCCGGCCGAACGCAGCCGGTCGGGGCGGTCCGGGTCGTGGTCCTCGGGCAGCAGCACGCTGATGCCGCCGGCCTCGTTCTGGCCGTAGCCCTGCACGAGGACCGGGCCGAACGTCCGTACCGCGTCGGCCAGTCGGGCCGGTGACGCCTGGCAGCCGCCGTAGGTGACCATGCGCAGGCTGGAGGTGTCGGTCTGCGGCCGGTTGGGGTGGTCCATCAGCTGGTACAGCAGCGGCGGCAGCAGGAACAGGGCGGTGATCCGCTCGCGCTCGATGGCGGCGAGCACCTCCGCGGCGTCGAAGTCGTCGAGCAGGACGACGGCGCCGCCGGACTGGAGCATGGTGTCGGCCATGTACCCGGCCGCGTGGGCGAGGGTGGTGCAGACCAGCTGGCGGTGCTGCACGCCCTCGTGCTCCGGGAGCACGCCCTGGAACCAGCGCACCTGCTGGAAGGTGGTGCAGATGCCCTTGGGGTGGCCGGTGGTGCCGCCGGTGTGGCGGATGGTGCAGATGTCCTCGGGCCGGGCGTCGGAGGCGAACGGCTCGTCGCTCCGGCCGGCCGCGAGCTCCAGCAGGTCGGTGCCCAGCTTGGCCGGTCCGAGTACCAGGACGTCGTCGACGGGTGCCAACTCGACCAGTTCGGCGGCCCGTTCGGCCAGCCGCGGGTCCACGATCAGGGCGCGGGTCTCGACGTCGCGGACGATCGCGGCCTGGGAGTCGGCGGAGAGCTTGTTGTACAGGTGGTTCACCCGGGCGCCGACGAGGTTCGCGGCGTAGCGGGCGGCGACGGTCTCGGGGAGGTTGCCGCTCAGCAGGGTGACGGTGCTGCCGCGGGCGACGCCGCGGTCGCGCAGGGCGCGGGCCATCCGCAGCACGAGGCTGCGGAACTCGCCGCCGGTGACCCGACGGCCCTGGTGGACCAGGACCTCAAGGTCCGGGTCGCGGTTAAGTGCATCGAGGTTCTCCTCCACATACGTGCGGAACGGCTGGTCGGATATGGGCATCGGGGGCTTCCTCCTGACCCCGGCGGCGCATGGGGGTACGCCGGGGGTGCGACAATCTATTATTGGTTGCCTCCAGCAACTAATGTCAGGGTAGTCCCAAGAGATCGACATCTCCAAGTCGGGTGTCCCGGCGCGGGCGTTGTCCGGCCATTGCCGAGTGGATCAATATCGTCAACCGGGTCGCCCGGTCGGGTGAGGGCGGCTCATAATGCTCCCTCCGGTACGGCCACCGCCTGTGCTGGGCCTCGCTCTGCCTGCGGGTCCGTCCGGTGTCGAGGGATGATGGAGGGCAGCGGCAGCACGGCGAGAAACGGCCGTGCACGGAGCGCCACGGCTGTCGGTCAGGAGACCGGCGGAAGGAGTGCCTGGATGGGTGCGACCGACGCGTTCCCGGACAGTGCTGCCCAGGCCGGTGCCGGGCCGGCGCAGCCCGGCGGTCTGCTGGACGTGCTGGGCGTCGCCGCCGTCATGCTCGACGCCAAGGGCCGGATCGCGCTGTGGAGCCCCCAGGCCGAGGAACTCTTCGGCTGGACCGCCGAGGAGGCGCTCGGCCGGTCCGCCGCCCGGCTGCTGGTCCACCCCGAGCACGTCGAACTCGTCCTGCGCCTCTTCGCGCAGGTGATGTCCGGCGGCGAGAGCTGGGCCGGGGTCTTCCCCGTCCGCCACAAGGACGGCAGCACCCGACTGGTCGAATTCCGCAACATGCGGCTCCAGGACGAGCACGGCGCCACCTACGCGCTGGGCATCGCCACCGACCAGGCCGTACTGCGCGAGGTGGAGCGGGACCTGGCGCTGTCGGTGCGGCTGGTGGCCCAGTCGCCCATCGGGCTGGCGGTGCTCGACAGCGACCTGCGGTTCGTGATGGTCAACCCGGCACTGGAGCGGATCAACGACCTGCCGGCCGAGCAGCACCTCGGCCGGCACGTCCGGGAGGCCCTGTCGTTCCTGGAGACCGGCGTCATCGAGGAGCGGATGCGCGAGGTGCTGGCCACCGGCCGGCCACTGCTGGACCAGTTCTCGATCGGCCGCACCGCCGCCCACCCCGACGCCGACCAGGCATGGTCGGTGTCGTACTACCGGCTGGAGGACGCCAACGGGCGGGTACTGGGCCTGGCCACCTCGGTCGTGGACGTCACCGAGCAGCACCGGGCGGCGACCGAGGCGGCCCGGGCCCGCAGGCGCCTCGCGATCATCGCGGACGCCTCGGCGAGCGTCGGCACCACCTTGGACGTGGGCCAGACCGCCCAGGAACTGGCCGACGTCATCGTGCCCGAGCTCGCCGACCTGGCCGCCGTCGACGTCCTCGACGCCGTCCTGGACGGCCGTCGTCCGGCTGTGCCCGGCCGGGGCGGACCGGCCCGGTTCAGGGCCCTGGCGGTGGCCGCGGCCGGCGAGACGCCCGCGGTCCGGGCCGCCGACCCCACCGGGCAGCTCGCCGCCTACGAGACCGAGCGGCTGATCACCCGCTGCGTCACCGAGGCCCGTCCGGTGCTGGTCGCCGAGGTGGGCCCGGACGAGCGGCGGCACATCGCCGCCGACCCGCAGGGTGCCGAGCTGCTGCGGGAGGCCGGGCTGCACTCCTACCTGGCGGTGCCGCTGATCGCCCGCGGCGAGGTGCTGGGTGCGCTCTCGCTGTACCGCACGGACAATCCGGTGCCGTTCGACGAGGACGACGCGGTGCTCGCCGTGGAACTGGCCGCCCGGGCGGCGGTCTGCATCGACAACGCCCGCTCCTACCAGAGTGAGCGGCGCACCGCGCTCACCCTCCAGCGGCACCTGATGAACCACCGGCCGCCGCAGCCCACCACGATGGACATCGCCTACCGCTACCAGCCCGCGCAGGCGGCCAGTGAGGTGGGCGGCGACTGGTACGACGTCATCCCGGTCGCCGGCGACAAGACCGCCCTGGTCGTCGGCGACGTGATGGGCAGCGGCATCAACGCGGCCGCCACCATGGGCCAGTTGCGCACCACCACCCGCGCACTGGCCGACCTCGACCTCGCCCCCGCCGACGTGCTCCACCACCTCGACCACATCGCCGGTGGCCTCGACCCGGCCTTCGCGACCTGCCTCTACGCCGTGCACGACCCGCACCGCGAGGAGTGCCGGATCGCCGTCGCCGGCCACCTGCCGCCCGTCGTGGTGCGCCCCGGCCGGCCGCCGGAACTCCTCGACCTGCCCACCGGCGCCCCGCTCGGCGTCGGCGGGGTCGGTGACATCACCTTCGAGCAGACCACCGTGCCGTTGCGCGCCGGCGATCAGTTGGTGCTCTACACCGACGGGCTGATCGAGACCCGCGACCAGGCCATCGACGCCCGTCTGGACCGTCTCCTGGGGCTGCTCGCCGAGCCCGAGCGGCCGCTGGAGGACCTCTGCGACCGCCTCCTGGACGAGCTGCGGCACGGCAACGACCATGATGACGTGGCGCTGCTGATCGCCCGCGTCCGGGGCCCCGAGGGCTGACGCCCGCGGCCTGGCGGCCCGGTGGGGAAAAGTCGTCGGACCGTGCGGCCGAAGAATCCGCAGCCCGCCGCAGGCCCACGGAATCCGCGTGAACGGCGCCTGTGTGACGTGGATAACCATGTTTGGCGCTCTGACGGCTACGGATTCCGTTGCCATACGGCCTTAATGAACTCTTGACGTGAGTGTCTGACGGAGGTTGTATTCCGGTCACCGAAGCGGCCCCGCAGTGCCTCTGGTGCGACCGCCTTCCGGCACTCCCTCCGACAGTGCCACCCCCTTCCTGCCCTCCAGCACCGATGGGACCCGGATGACCGATATGCCCACCACGCCCGTTGTCACCGCCACCGCAGCGCCGGAAGCCCGGAGCGCGACACCGGCGGACAGCCCCAAACTCACCCGGTCGATCGGTGTGGTCGGCGGCACCCTGCTCACCCTGTCCTGCCTGACCCCGGCGTCCTCGCTCTTCGTGATCGTGCCGGACTCGTTCGCCACGCTCGGCACCGGCACGGCGCTGACCATCGCCATCGCCGCGGTGCTCTGCGTGGGAGTGGCCTTCACCTACTCCGAGTTGGGCACCCTCGTCCCCAGCTCGGGTGGCGAGTACGCGATGGTCGGCACCCTGATGGGCCGGCTCGCCGGTTGGCTGGTTTTCGTGCTCTCGCTGATCGTCGTCATGATCGTGCCGCCCATCATCGCGTTGGGCACCGCCGACTACCTGGCCCCGATCGTGCACCTGGACAAGCAGATGACGGCCGCCGCGGTGATGCTGCTGGCCACCGCCATGGGCCTGCTCGACCTGCGCGCCAACGCCTGGATCACCGGCATCTTCCTGGTCCTGGAAGTGGTGGCCGCCGCGGTCGTGGCCTTCCTCGGCTTCAGCCACACCCACCGCTCCGCCGCCACCCTCGTCCACCCGGTGATGGACGCCGGGCACGGCACCAGCACCGCGGTCACCGGCGGACTGATCGTCACCGGCCTCGCCACCGCGCTCTTCATCCTCCAGGGCTTCTCCACCGCGGTGTACCTCGCGGAGGAGATGGAGAACCCGCGGCGCAACGTCTCCCGCACCGTGCTGTGGACGCTGGGCATCGGCGCCGCCGTGGTCCTCGTCCCGGTCGTCGCCATCACCCTCGGCGCCCCCGACCTCAAGACGCTCGGCGCCGGCGACGTCGCCGGCATGGTGCAGGGCTGGAGCAACTCCGCCATCGGCACCTTCGTCAGCCTCTGCATCGCCCTGGCGATCATCAACGCGGCGATCGTGATGGTGATCCAGAACTCCCGGGTGGTCTTCTCCTCGGCCCGCGACGCCGCCTGGCCGGCCCCGGTCAACCGGATCTTCTCGCACGTCGGCAAGCGCTTCGGCTCACCCTGGGCGGCCACCCTCGCGGTCGGCGTCCCCGGTGCCGCGCTGTGCTTCGCCACCCTCGACACCCTCAACGAGGTCACCGGCGTGGCCGTCGCCGGGATGTACGTCTTCGTCGCCCTGGGCGCGTTGGTCTCCCGCCGCGGCGAGCACAAGAACCGGCTCGCCTGGCGGATGCCGCTGTGGCCGGTGATCCCGGTGCTGATCGTGCTGGTCCTGGCCTGGGTGCTGGCGCAGCAGAGCGCCAAGAGCCTGCTGATCACGGGCGGGTTGATCGTGGTGGCCACCGCCTACTGGGCGCTCTACCTCCGCCCGCGGCAGGACAGCCGCTGGGTGATCTCGGTCCCCGAGGACGAACTGGCCACGGCCACCGGTCCGGACCGCTCCTGAGCGGTCCGCGCCGCCCTCACCGGCCGTTCGACCGGGACAGGGCCAGCGCGTCCAACAGCAGACAGACGTGGTCGACGGCGTCCCGCCCGGCGGGGCCGTCGGCCACGTCCGCGTCGTCCAGCAGACCGGCGGTGGCCCGCAGCAGCGCACTCAGCCCGGCGGTCGCCGGCACCGCCGGCTCCGGTCCCGCGAGGGCGGTACGGATCTGCTCGCCGCTGAGCGGCAGACCCGTCTCCAGGCAGCGGAACAGCGCGACAGCGGCCCGGCGGTCCGCGTCGTTCGGCTGCCACGTGCCGCGCGCGTGGTGGTCGATGAGCACCGCCGCCTCGGCCCGGATCTCCTCTGCTGCAACATGCATCCCACGAACGTCTCATACGCGCCCGACGGCCCCCGGCCCGGCCCCGGGCGCCCACCGGCGGCCCCCGCGCCCCGACGGACTCCCGAGTAAGCGCCGCTGACCAGGGACGTTGCGCGAGGCTCGGACCGCGGCCGGCAGATCCACGGCCGGTCCGCAACCATTCCCGCCTGTGGGAAGAGTTACACGCGGCGGCTCGGGGAGTGCACGACCGTAGCCGGGAAACCCGGCGAAAGGTTTTACTGACGCTGTTGCGCCGCAGGATTTCGGGGTCCGCTGCGCTGCGCTGCACGCGGCTCGCCCACGGTATGCGGGAGGTGTAGAAAGAGGACATGGCCGGACGCTTCGGCCGCCCGCGTTCGGTTCTGAGGATGCGAACCCTCGCTGGTCAGGTCTTTCTCCTGCAAGTGGCGATCGTCGTCTTGCTCGTCGCCGCCGCCATCGCGGCCCTGGTGCTCCAGTCCAGGACCGACTCCGAACGGGAGGCCCGGCACCGTTCGGTCGCCGTGGCCCAAGCCTTCGCGAACGCGCCCGGCACCGCGGCCGCCCTGACGGGCCCCGACCCCAGCGCCGTGCTCCAGCCCCGCGCGGAGGCCGCCCGCAAGGGCTCCCAGGTCGACTTCCTCGTCGTCATGAACACCCAGGGCATCCGCTACACCCACCCGCTCCCCGACCGCATCGGCAAGAAGTTCGTCGGCGACATCGGGCCCGCGCTGGCCGGACGCGTCACCACCGAGAAGGTCAACGGCACCATCGGCCCGCTGGTCCAAGCGGTGGTGCCCGTGGTCGGCCACGACAGCAAGGTCGTCGGGCTGGTCTCCGCCGGCATCACCATCACCAAGGTGAGCGGCGTCGTCAACGACCAGTTCCCGCTGCTGTTCGGCTCCGCGGCCGGGGTGCTGCTGCTCACCACCGGCGGCACCGCCCTGGTCAGCCGCCGCCTGCGGCGCCAGACCCACGGGCTCGGCCCGGAAGAGATGACGCGGATGTACGAGCACCACGACGCGGTGCTGCACGCGGTCCGGGAAGGCGTGGTCATCGTCCGCGGCGACGGGCGGCTGGTGCTCGCCAACGACGAGGCCCGGCGCCTGCTCGACCTGCCGCCGGACGTCGAGGGCCGGCAGGTCGCCGCCATCGGCCTGGACCCGGCCACCGCGGTGCTGCTGGAGTCCGGCCGGGTGGTCACCGACGAGGTGCATCCGGTCGGGGAGCGGCTGCTCGCGGTCAACCAGCGCTCCACCGAACGCGCCGGCGGCCCGCCCGGCAGCGTCACCACGCTCCGCGACACCACCGAACTCCGGGCCCTGACCGGCCGCGCCGACCTCGCCCGCGGACGGCTGAAACTGCTCTACGACGCCGGCACCGAGATCGGCACCACCCTCGACGTGGTGCGCACCTGCGAGGAGCTGGCGCGGTTCGGCGCCGAGCGGTTCAGCGACCTCGTCACCGTCGACCTGGCGGTGTCGGTGCTGAACGGCGAGGAGCCCGAGCCGAACGGACCGGCCGTCGAGATGCGCCGCACGGCGGTCGGCGGCGAGGTGCCCGAGGGATCGCTCTACCCGGTGGGGGAGCCGATGCGGTTCGCCCCCAGCACCGTGCTCGGGAGCCGGCTGCCGGCCGGCGAGCCGGTCCTGGAGGCCGACCTGGCCGGGTTCTCCGGCTGGCAGCGGCAGGACCCCGAACGCGCCCGGCAGATCGTCGCACACGGCATCCACTCGATGATCGCGGTCCCGCTGCGGGCCCGCGGCGTGGTCCTCGGCGTGGTCCTCTTCTGGCGCTCGCACACCCCCGAGGCGTTCGACGAGGAGGACCGCTCCCTCGCCGAGGAACTGGTCGCCCGGGCCGCGGTCAGCATCGACAACGCCCGCCGCTTCACCCGCGAGCACACCATGGCCGTCACCCTCCAGCGCAGTCTGCTGCCGCGCGCCCTGCCCGACCAGAACGCCGTCGAGGCCGCCTTCCGCTACCTGCCGGCGCACGCCGGACTCGGCGGGCTGGGCGGCGTCGGCGGCGACTGGTTCGACATCATCCCGCTGCCCGGCACCCGGGTCGCCCTGGTCGTCGGCGACGTCGTCGGCCACGGCCTGCACGCCGCCGCCACCATGGGCCGGCTGCGCACCGCCGTCCACAACTTCGCCAACCTCGACGTCCCGCCCGACGAACTGCTGTGGCACCTCGACGAGCTGGTCACCCGCATCGACCAGGACGAGGGCGCCGAGGGCACCGGTGACGCCAAGGCCGGCGTCACCGGTGCCACCTGCCTCTACGCCATCTACGACCCGGTCACCGGCGACTGCACGATGGCCCGCGCCGGGCACGTCCAGCCGCTGGTGCTGCGGCCGGACGGCGGCGCGGAGTTCGTCGAGGTGCCCGGCGGACCGCCGCTCGGGCTCGGTGGGATGCCCTTCGACACCTGCCGGGTCCGGCTGCCCGAGGGCAGCCGCCTGGTGCTCTACACCGACGGGCTCGTCGAGCACCGCTCCCGGGCCATCGACGACGGCATGGCCCTGTTGGGCCGCACCCTCGGCGGCCACCCCGAGCAGACGCCGGAGGAGACCTGCGAGGCCGCGCTCGACGCGCTGCTGCCGGACCGCCCGACCGACGACATCGCCCTGCTCGTCGCCCGCACCCGTCGGCTGCCCGCCGGGCGGATCGCCGACTGGGAGGTCCCCGCCGACCCCTCCGCGGTGGCCCAGGTGCGCGCCGCCGCGGTCCGCAAGCTGATCGAATGGGGGCTGGCCGAGGAGGCGTTCACCACGGAGTTGATCCTCAGCGAGCTGGTCACCAACGCGATCCGGTACGCCGCCGGTCCGATCCGGGTCCGGCTGATCCACGACCGTTCGCTGATCTGCGAGGTCGCCGACCACAGCAGCACCTCGCCGCACCTGCGGCACGCCGCCAGCACCGACGAGGGCGGCCGCGGCCTCTTCCTGATCGCGCAGCTGGCCGAGCGGTGGGGCACCCGTTACACCGGCGACGGCAAGGTGATCTGGACGGAGCAGGCGCTGCCCGACCCGGTCCGGACCCCGGCGGCCCCCGACGACGCCGGCCCCTGATCGGGACAACTCCCGGCTGCTAGCCTCATGTTGCGCGAACCGCGCAACTCGGGGCAGTCGGGGGGAGCGGCGGCACGCGGCGAGGAGGGGCGCAGTCACGTGACCAGTGGGGAACGTCCGAGCACCCGCCACCGGCGGGAACGCATGCTGGAACTGCTCGGTGCCGGGGACGGCAGCGTGCACGACCTGGCGGCCGCCTTCGGGGTCTCGCTGTCCACCGTCCGCCGCGACCTCGCCGCGCTCGCCGGGGACGGCCGGATCACCCGCACCTACGGCGGTGCGGTCGACCACCGGGCCGCCGAGCGGTCCTGGCACGACAAGGCCCGGCAGCACCGCACCGAGAAGGGCGCCATCGCCCGGACCGCCGCCGCCCTGGTCCGCAGCGGCGACGTGGTCCTGCTGGACGCCGGCACCACGGTGGCGCGGCTGGCGCACGAACTGCGCGCCCGCACCGACATCACCGTCGTCACCAACGGCCTGTCCACCCTCGTCGAACTGGCCGACGCGGAGGTGGAGGTGGTGGTGCTCGGCGGTCGGCTGCGGCGGCCCAACGAGTCGCTGCTGGGCACCCGCACCGACCAGGCGCTCCGCGGGATCACCCCGGACCTGGCCTTCCTGGGCGTCGACGGCCTGGATCCGCGGCGCGGGGTGAACTGCCCGGACCCGGAGCAGGCCGCGCTGAAGGAGACCATGGCGCGGTGCGCCCGCGCCGCCTGGGTGCTCGCCGACGGCTCCAAGCTCGCCGGCGGCGGGGGCTTCCCCTACTGGGCGGCGGTGCCGCCCGGCACCGGGCTCATCTCGGGCGCCGCGGAGCCCGGTTGCGGGGCGCGCGACGGGGACGACGGGGGTGCCGCACGGCACTTGGCGGCGTTCGCCGCGGCCGGCTGGTCGGTGCTGCCGTGCGGTCGGCCGCCGGCGCCCGAGGACGGCCCCGGCCCGACGCCCGGCTCTTGACAGGCGTCCCGCCGCTCGCCACCCTGCCAGTGCGTGAATCGCGCAACTTCCTTGCGCGGTCCGGTCATTGTGGAGCCGGCGGGAGGGGGAGCCCATGGCCCAGGTGCTCGTCATCGGCGACGACCTCACCGGCAGCAACGCCACCGGCGCCCTGTACGCGCGACGCGGCCTGCGGGCCGTCACCGTCAGCGACCCCACCCACGTGGCCCGCTACGCCCACCGGGTGGACGTCCTCGTCGTCAACACCGCCTCCCGGCACTGGTCCCCGGCCCGCGCCTACGCCGCCGTCCGGGCCGCCGCCGCCACCGCCGGCGACGCGCGGCTGGTCGTCAAGCGGGTGGACACCACCCTGCGCGGCAATCCGGGCAGCGAACTCGACGCGGTGGCCGATGCGTTGGCGGCCCGCGCCCCCGCCGGCCGGCTGCGCGTCCTGGCCGTCCCCGCCTTCCCCGACGCCGGCCGGACCACCGTCGGCGGCCTGCACCTCGTCGACGGGGTGCCGCTGACCCGCACGGCGGTGGCCCGCGACCCGTTCGACCCGGTCCGGCACTCCCGGGTCACCGCCGTGCTGGGCGCCCAGAGCCGTCGCACCTCGGGCGAACTGCCGCTGGACGTGGTCGAGTGCGGCCCCGGTGCGGTGGCCGCCGCGCTCCGGGCGAGCCCGGCCGAGGTGGTGGTCTGCGACGCCACCGACAACGCCCACCTCGAAACGGTCGCCCGGGCCGCCGCGGCACTGGCGGCGCAGGACGGCATCCGCTGGCTGGCCCTGGACTCCGGCCCGTTCGGCGCCGCCCTCGCCACCGAACTCGGCATCCGGCCCGCCGTCGCCCCGGTCCGGGTACTCGCCGTCGTCGGCAGCGTCACCGACCGCACCCGCGACCAACTCGCCCGCACCGAGGCGGCACTCGGCGCCCGCTGGACCGAGCTCGACCCGGACCGCCCCGACGCCGAGCGGGCACTGGACGGGCTGCGCACCGCCGCGGCCGCGGGCGCCACCGTCCTGGGCGTCCGGGTCCGGCCCGCCGCGCCGTGGGCGGTGGCGGCGCCGTCCGGTGCGGACACCGCGGCGGGCATCCTGCGCTGCCTGGCCGACGTCGCCCGGCGCGCGGTGGACGAACTGCGCCCCGGTGGGCTGTACGCCTCGGGCGGCGACGTCGCCGCCGCGGTCACCGCGGCGCTGGGCGCCGACGGCTTCGCCATCGACAGCGAGGTGCTGCCGCTGGCCATCTCCGGACGCCTGGTCGGCGGTCCCCGTGACGGATTGCCCTTCGCCACGAAGGGCGGGCTGATCGGCGGGCCGGACGCGGCCCGCGACTGCCTGGAACACCTGCGCGCGGCCGCCACCCGCACCGCGCTCACCCCGGAAAGGTAACGGTGGACGATGACGGACACGACGGAGACAGCGGAGACAGCGGAGACAGCGGAGACGACGAGATCCGGGCGGCCGCCCGCCGGGCAACTCCCGCTGCTGGCCGTGACGTTGGGCGATCCGGCCGGCATCGGACCGGAGATCACCGCCCGCACCCTCGCCGACCCGGCGAGCGCGGCGCTCGGCCGCGGACTGGCCGTCGGCGACGCCGCCGTGCTGCGCCGCGCCGTGGAACTCTGCGGACTCGACGTCCGGGTGAACCCGGTGGGCGGGCCCGGCGAGGCGCGGTTCGCCCCCGGCACCATCGATGTCTGGGACCTCGACGTCGCCCCCGGTGACCTGCCCTGGGGGCGGGTGAACGCGGTCGCCGGCCGCTCGGCGGTGGCCGCGGTCGAGGCGGCCACCCGGGCCGCGCTGGCCGGCGAGGTCGACGCCGTCGTCACCTCGCCGATCAACAAGGAGGCGATCTGGGCGGCGGGTTCCCGGCACCTGGGGCACACCGAGATGCTCGGCGAGCTGACCGGGGCGGCCCGCGTGGACACCATGTTCGTGGTGCGCGGCCTGAAGATCTTCTTCACCACCCGGCACCTCGCGCTCCGCAAGGCCCTGGACCAGCTCACCGAGGACCGGGTCGCCGCGAGTATCCGCCACGCGGTCACCGCACTGCGGGTCTTCGGCCACGAGGCGCCACGGCTCGCGGTCGCCGCGGTCAACCCGCACGGCGGCGAGGGCGGCCACTTCGGCGACGAGGAGATCACCGTGCTGGGCCCCGCGGTGGCCGGTGCGGTGGCCGACGGACTGGACGTGACCGGACCGGTGCCCGCCGACGCGGTCTTCCACCAGGGGCTCGAAGGCCGCTTCGACGGCGTGCTCTCGCACTTCCACGACCAGGGCCACATCCCCGCCAAGACGGTCGACTTCGCCGGTACCGTCTCGGTCACCGTCGGCCTGCCGATCCTGCGGACCTCCGTCGACCACGGCACCGCCTTCGACCTCGCCGGCAGCGGGCGCGCCTCGCATGCCACCATGGCCGCCGCCTTCCGGGCCGCCGCCGACCTCAGCCGTTGCACGGACCGGATCCGCGCCGCCTACGGGACGGCAGTGGCCCGATGAACGACGCTAGTGGCCCGATGAACGACGCTCCGCGGACCGGCGGCGACCACCCGGCCGCCACCGCACCGGCCGCCACCGCACCGGCCGGCGTGGTGCCGGCCAAGCGCTGGGTCTACGTCATCCCGGTCGCAGCGATCATGTACATGCTGGCGTACCTGGACCGCAACAACGTCTCCGTCGTCCTGCCCTACATGCACGGCGACCTGGACCTCTCCAACGCCGACAAGGGCCTGGCCGGCGGCATCTTCTTCCTCGGCTACGTCTTCCTGCAGATCCCGGCGGCGGTCCTCGCCCAGCGCTGGAGCGCCCGCAAGACCGTGCTGATCCTGATGGTCGCCTGGGGCCTGTCAGCGGCGCTCTCCGGTCTGGTGCAGTCCCGCACCCAGTTCTACGCCGCGCGGTTCGTGCTGGGCTTCTTCGAGGGCGGCGTCTGGCCAGCCGTGCTGATCCTCCTCGCCTCGTGGTTCCCGCTCCGCGAGCGGGCCCGCGCCAACGCCCTGTGGATGGCCTGCCTGCCGCTGTCGTCGGTGCTGATGGCACCGCTCTCCGGCTGGATGCTCGACCACACGAGCTGGCGATGGGTGCTGGTGCTCCAAGGGGTGCCGCCCCTGTTGTGGGCGGCGGTCTGGTGGTTCGCGGTCGCCGACCGCCCCGCCGAGGCCCGCTGGATCTCCCGCGCGGAGGCCGGCCACCTGGCGCGGGAGATCGCCGCCGACGAGGCCGCCAAGCCCGCGGCCGGCGGCGGCTCCTACCTCGCCGCGGTCCGCCAGCGGTCCGTCCTGGTCCTCATCGGCGTCTACTTCTTCTGGATCACCGGCTTCTACGGCTTCAGCCTCTGGCTGCCGGCCGTCATCAAGGAACTCAGGCACGACGGTTCGGCCACCGAGGTCGGGCTGCTGACCGCGGTCCCGTTCACCGTCGCGCTGGTCGTGATGATCGCCAACGCGGCCTGGTCGGACCGCACCGGCCGGCGGCGGCAGGCGGTCGCCGTCCCCCTGGTCGTCGGCATCGTGGCCCTGCTGCTGGGGCAGGTGGTGGACGGGGCGTTGCCGCGCATGCTGCTGCTGTGTCTCACCGCCGCCGCGGTGTACGCGCCCTACGGCCCCTTCTGGGCCATCCCCGGCCAACTCCTGCGCTTCGAGGTGGTGGCCGTGGCGATGGGCCTGATCAACGCGCTGGGCAACCTCGGCGGTTTCGCCGGCCCCTATCTGGTGGGCTGGCTCACCGACGCCACCGGGAGCAGCCTGACCGGTTTCGCGGTGCTCGCCGGCTTCCTCGCGGTCGCCGTCGTCCTGGCGGCGCTCGGGCTGCGGCCAGGGCCCGCCCGGCCGGGTGACGGCTCTCCGGACATTCCGGTACCGGCCGCCAACGCCGTTCCGAGTAAAGGCAGTTGATGTCGGGCGACCGGTCCGTGTGCCGTCCGGCCACGCCTCACGCGATTGGCGGTAAGAAAGGTTTTAATCATATTCGTCAGGGTGATTCCTGAGAGGGTCGATTCAACCCCCTCGATTCCCCTGAGGAGCAGACATGCGCATCCGCGCCGCGATCGCAGCCAGCGCCCTGGCCGCCAGCATCGTCCTGGGCGGGGCGAGCACCGCATCGGCCGGTGGGAAGCACCACCACTACGGCAAGGGGTGGTACGCCGGCTACTCGTTCGACGCGGCCGTCATCAACGGCAACCCGATCTTCCACGACGGCGCCCACAAGGGCCGGTTCAAGCACGGCGGCTGGAAGTGAGCGGCGCGGGCGCTGCCTGACGTCACCGGACGCCGCGCCCGCGGATGCCGGTCGGGACCCACCGCCCTCGGGCGGCCCGGCCGGCATCCGCCGTTGTGCGGCGGCCATGGTGGTGCCGGCCCGCTCAGACGTCGGACGAGGGCTGGTGCGGGGGGATTTCGGGCAGGGCGTGAAGCGCCACGAGGCCGCGCACGAAGCCGTCCCGGTCCGCGGCCGGGAGGTGGGCGAGAAGCCGTTCCTCGCCGCGCTGGATGTCGGCCTGGACGGCGTCCCGCAGCCGTCGGCCCTCGGGGGTGAGCGAGACCAGCCGGACCCGACGGTCCCCGGGGTCGGGGCGGCGGTGGATCAGCCCGCGGGCCTCCAGGTCGTCCAGGACCGGAATGATCCGGGTCTTGTCGGCCCGGATGGCCTCGGCCAGGGCGGCCTGGGTGCGGATCGGGGTCTCGTCGAGGTGCAGCAGCACCGAGTAGGCCCACATCGCCAGCCCGTGCGCGTCGAGGACCGGCCGTTCGGCGTCCACCAGGGCGCGGCACAACGGGACCAGCATCGCGGCCAGGTCGGGACGGTCGGTGGGGCGCCCTCCGGGCGGGGTGTCGCGGGGTGCTGCGTGCTCGGCCATGCACAGGAAAATACCCCTTGACAGATCGTATGCTCAGGCAGATCGTAAGCACATGCATACGAACTTGGCCGGTGCGGACGACGCGCCGGCGCCGGCGGCCCTGGACCGACTACGACGACTCGACGCCCGCGCCGTACGGGACAGCGTGGCGCTGGTGAACCGCCTGGCCCCCGGCGACCTGGCCCGGCCCACGCCCTGCGCCGGCTGGGACCTGGCGGCCCTGCTCGCCCACCTCACGGCCCAGCACCACGGCTTCGCGGCGGCCGCCCTGGGACGCGGCAGGGACCTGACGCACTGGGCGGTCCGTCCGCTCGGCGACGACGCCGGGGTGGCGGCGATGCGCTACCGCCTCGCCGCCGAAGACGTCCTCGCGGCCTTCGCGACGGTGTCGGACCCCGAACGCCCCTTCGCCCTCCCGGAATTCACCACCGACCGCACCTTCCCCGCCGAACAGGCCGTCGGCTTCCACCTCATCGACTACGTCGTCCACAGCTGGGACCTCGCGCGCAGCCTGGACCTCCGGTACGACCCCGACCCCGAACTCCTCGCCGCGGCCCTCCCGATCGCCCGGGCCGTCCCGGACGGCGCGACCCGGCTCGCACCCGGCAGCTCGTTCCGCCCCGGGCTCCCGGCAGAGGCGGACGCCGGGGCACTGGACCGGATCCTGGCCATGCTGGGCCGCTCCCCGGAATGGCGGGCGCCGGCATGATGCGGACCTCGTGGATCGCCGGCCCGGACGACGCCCGGCCCGGACCCGCCCTCGTCAGCGTCACCGACCTGCGGCTGCACCGCCTCGCGGACCTACCCGGCGTGTACCGCGCGGCGCGCCGCCTGGCAGCCGACTGGCCCGACCTGGACGGCGCGCACGGCATGTGGCTCTGGGCCCGCCCCTGGCAACGCCGCTGCGGCGCGGTCGCGATCTGGCGCGACCACACCGCCCTGACCGGCTTCCTGGGCACCCCGGCGCACGTGTCCGTCATGCGGCGCTACCGCGGGCGCGGCACCGTCACCTCGTCCGCCTGGGAGGTGACGAACGGCGCGCCGGACGAGGTGTGGTCCCGTGCGGCGGTCGCTTTGCGGGCTCACTGACTTCGGCTGGTCAGGGTGACGTTGGGATGTCGAGGGCGAGGCCGGTGCCCGTTATGAAGCCGTCGAGGGTGTCGGGCTGGTACTGGAGGCGTTTGAGTCGGTTGCGGACGAGGGCTTCGAGTCGGTCCAGGGCCATGACGGCGAGGTTGGCCAGGCTACGTTTGACGTGGGCCCATACCCATTCGACGGGGTTCAGGTCGGGTGAGTAGGCGGGCAGCAGGAATACCGTCAGCCAGTCACGCTCGGCCACGAGGTCGTGCATCCTGCGGGAGACGTGGGTGTTCAGCCGGTCCCACACGAGCACGATCGGGGCCTTGACCAGCTGGTGGACTCCGTCGATCAGCGCGATGAAGTCTCGCTTGCCCATGCTGCGACGTGCGCTCTTGCCGGCGGGGTGGGTCCGTAGGCGGTGACACAGGCGGGTCCGGGAACCCGGCCGCATCGCGATCAGCCCGGCCACCGACAGTCGTCCCGAACGCCGGCCGCTGACGGTGACGACCGGAGTCACTCCGCGCCGGCCCCGTCGGTGATCTTCTTGACGGCCTTGGGATACTTCGCGCCGTAGAGCTTGGCGAACGTCTTGATCGCCTGTGCCGCGTGGTCGCGGTCGTCGGCGTTGTGGATGTCCTGGACGGCCTTCTTCGCGCCGGGCTGACCGCCTTCTCGTCGCGTTCGTAGGCCCGGCGCGTGGGGATCTGCCGCGACCAGCGGTGTCGCTTCAGCAGCCGCCA
>NZ_JBJMAB010000043.1:0-60909 GCF_045799175.1 Streptomyces sp. VTCC 41912 | reverse complement strand
CCCCCCCCGGCCGTCCGGCCGGTCGAGCGGCCGGACGCTCAGGAGGGAACCGGCCCGGACCGGACCCGGTCGAGGCAGGCGGCGTGCGGCGCCGGCCCGAACTCCCGGCGCCAGCCCGCCGGAACGGCCCGCCACAGGGGCCACAGCGAGCGCCGACCGGCCCCGTCCTCCAGCACCAGATGGGTGTCCGCGCCCGCGGGTCCCGGATCGAAGGGACCGCCCGGATCGGAGGGACCACCCGGATCGGAGGGACCACCCGGATCGGTGCGGCGTCCTGGTGCGGTCATGCGTCGAGCTCCTTCAGACGGGCCGTCAGGACGGCGGCGATCTCGTCCAGCCAGCGGTCCTGCATCAGTTGGGGGTGGGTGCACGGCAGGTCGGTGTTGGTGACCGTGCCGCTCACGTGCGGGCGCCAGGCCGTGCAGGTCAGCCAGTCCTCGGCGCGGGGTGCGGCGGCGGTGAAGAACAGCAGGTCGCCGCGGTAGGTGCGGTGCCGGTGCTCGCGCATCAGGCGGGCGTGGTGCGGCACCACGTCGACGATCCGCGTCAGGGCCCGCTCCGGCAGCCCGGCCAGCGGACTGCCCGCGGTGCGGAGGGTGGCCAGCACGTCCTGCCGGGTGCGCTCGTGAGTGCGGTCGTGGCCGGCCATCCGCAGCACCGCGGTCAGTGCGTCGCCCTCCTCCGGCGCGGGGCGCTCCCGCCACTGCTCCGCGGGGAACGCGTCCAGCAGCGCCAGCAGTTCGACCTCCTCGCCCGCCTCCTGCAGCAGGACCGCGGCGGCGTGCGCCAGGACGCCGCCCACCGACCAGCCCAGCAGGCGGTACGGACCGTGCGGCCGCACCGCGCGCAGCTGCCGGACGTACTCCGCGGCCTGCTCCTGAAGCGAGTCCGGCGTCGGCGCGTCGCCCGTCAGGCCCCGCACCTGGAGGCCGTAACAGGGCTGCTCCGGGTCGAGGCGGGCGGACAGGCCGGCGTAGCACCAGGACAGTCCGCCGGCGGGGTGGAAGGCGAACAGCGGCGGGCGGGTACCGCCCGTCCGCAGCGGCAGCAGCACCCCGAGGGCGTCGCCGGCCGCGGCCCCGGGTCCGGCCAGGCGGGCGGCGAGCGCGGCCGGGGTCGGTGCCTCGAAGAGCGTGCCGATGGTGAGGTCCGCGCCCAGCTCCGCCGTGATGCGGGCCACCAGTCGCACCGCCAGCAGCGAGGTGCCGCCCAGGTCGAAGAACGCGTCGTCCGGGCCGACCCGGGCCGCGCCGAGGACCTCGGTGAACAGCCGGGTGAGCGCGGCCTCGCGGGCCGAGGCGGGCGGCCGGCTGCCGGCGCCGGCGTAGACCGGGGCGGGCAGGTCCCGGCGCTCCAGCTTCCCGTTGGGGCTGAGCGGGAACGCGTCCAGGGCGACCACGGCGGACGGCACCAGGTGCTCGGGCAGCGTGCGGGACAGCGCGGCGCGCACCGAGGCGGGCTCCGCGTCCCCGGTCACGTAGCCGACCAGGTGCGCTCCGCCCGGGCCGTCGGTGCGCACCACGGCACAGGCGCCGTGGACGCCGTCGAGGGCCGCCAACGCCGCCTCGACCTCACCGAGTTCGATCCGCTGACCGCGCAGCTTGACCTGGTGGTCGGTGCGTCCGAGGTACTCCACGGCACCGTCCGCCGTCCAGCGCGCCAGGTCTCCGGTGCGGTACATCCGGCTGCCGGGCGGGCCGAAGGGGTCCGCGACGAAGCGGGTCGCCGTCAGCTCGGGGCGGTGCAGATAGCCGTCGGCGAGCTGCCGGCCGGCCAGGTACAGCTCGCCGGGGACGCCCGGCGGACACGGTTGGAGCGCCGCGTCCAGGACGTACAGGCGGGTGTTCCACACCGGCCGGCCGATGGGGACCGGTCCGCCCTCGGCGGGGTCGCAGGCGTGGTGGGTGACGTCGACGGCGGCCTCGGTGGGTCCGTAGAGGTTGTGCAGTTCGACGCCCGGCAGGGTCCGGGCGCATTCCTGGACGGCCTCTCGCGCCAGCGCCTCGCCGCTGCAGAACACCCGGCGCAGCCCGGCGCAGTCGGCCGCCTCGGTGGCGGCGAGGAAGACCTGGAGCATCGACGGCACGAAGTGGCAGGTGGTGACGGCCTGTTCGCGGATCACCCGGGCCAGGTGGGCGGGGTCCTTGTGGCCGCCGGGGTCGGCGAGGACCAGGGCGGCGCCCTCGCGCAGCGGCCAGAAGAACTCCCACACCGACACGTCGAACGACGAGGGGGTCTTCTGGAGCACCCGGTCCGCGGCGTTCAGCGGGTAGGTGTGTTGCATCCAGCGGAGCCGGTTGTCGATCGCCCCGTGCGGAACGACGACGCCCTTGGGGCGGCCGGTGGAGCCGGAGGTGTAGATGACGTACGCGGGGTGCGCCGGGGTGAGCGGACGCCCCGGATTGATCGTCAGGTAGCCGGTCAGGTCCAGTCCGTCCAGGACGACGCCCGGCACGCCGGGGCGCTCGGGGAGCCGGTCCGGGCGGTCGGTGACGGCGCACACGGGCGCGGCGTCGTCGAGCATGTAGCCGAGCCGCTCGGCCGGGTAGTCGGGGTCGAGCGGCAGGTAGGCGGCGCCGCTCTTCAGGACGGCCAGCAGGGCGACGACCAGGTCCAGCGAGCGCGGCACGGAGACCGCGACCACCGCGCCGGGGCGGGCGCCGAGCGACTGGAGGTGCCGGGCGAGCCGGTTGGCGCGGGCGCTGAGTTGGGCGTAGGTGAGCGTGCGGGTGCCGTGCACCACGGCGGTGGCGTCGGGGGTGCGGGCGGCGCGCGCCTCGATGGGGCCGATCAGCGTCGTCGGGGGCAGCGGCCGGTCGGTCCGGTTGAACTCCTCGGTGACCAGGGCGTGTTCGGCCGGGGTGGCGATGCCGTGGTCGGCGAGCGGGGCGTCCGGGTCGTGGTCGGCGAGGCGGTGCAGCAGGTGCAGGAAGCGGTCCTGGTGGGCGGCGAGGTCGGCGTCGGTGTAGAGCGCCGGGTTGCCGTCGTGGTCGATGCGCAGCCCGCGGCCGTCGGCGCGGTCGTAGACGTTGACCGTGAGGTCGTCGACCGGTCCGGCCGACAGGTTGCGGGTCCTGGCCGGGGCGCCGGCGAAGTCCACGTCGTAGTCGAACGGCATGACGTTGACGAGCGGTCCGACCAGTGCCTTGGTCGGACCGAGCAGGCCCAGGTCGCGGCGGATGTCCTCGTAGCGGTAGCGCTGGTGGCGGCGGATCCCGCGGATGCCGAGCACCACCTGGCGGACCAGCTGCGCGAACGTCGCCCCGGGCGGGACGGTCAGGCGCAGCGGCAGCACGTTCATCACCATCGCGGGCACCCGCAGCGCGGCCGACCCCATGCGCCCCATCATCGGCAGGCCCAGCACGACCTCGCCGCCGGCGGTGGCCCGGGCGGTGTAGAGGGCCTGCGCGGCGATCAGGACGTCCGGCCAGGTGGCGCGCAGCCGGTCGGACAGCTCGCGCAGGCGGGCGACGGTCTCGGGGGCGAGGTGGCCGGTGCGGCGGCGGAACGTGCGGCCCGGCAGCGCGCTCCGGCCGGCGAGCCGCGGCGCGGCCGGGCGGTCGGCGAACGCCGTCGACCAGTGGTCGCGGTCGGCGGCGAAGTCCGCCGAGGCGCGGTACGCGGCGTCCTCGGCGACCAGGTCGGCCAGCGGTCCGAAGGGGCGCGGTCCCGGCTCGGCGCCCCGGGCCAGCGCGGAGTAGACCTCCGCGGCCCGACGGACCAGCAGGGAGTGCCCGAAACCGTCCATGACCAGGTGGTGGACGCACTGGTACCACAGCCAGCGCGCGGGGCCGATCCGCAGCAGGGCGTGCCGGAACGGCGGCCCGGCGGCCAGGTCGAAGGGCACGTCGAGGTCGTCGCGCAGCCATCGCTCGGCGGCCGCGACGGGGTCCGGTGCGCGGCTCAGGTCGCGGACGGTCAGGGGCGGGGCGGGATCGTCGCAGACGTACTGGCGCGGGCCGTCGGGGGTGTCCGCGACGCGCACCCGCAGGGCGTCGGCCTCGAAGACGACCTGCCGCAGGGCGCGGGCGAACAGCTCGGGGTCGAGCGGCCCGTCGATCTCCAGGCATTCCGCGGTGTTCTGCGCCGGGCTGAGCGGGTCGAGGGCCTGTGCGTACCACATCCCGCACTGCGCCGCGGTCAACGGCAGTGCGCTCGCGCCCGCGCTGACGGGCGGGCCGGGGGGTGCGGCCGGGGTCGGGTCGCCGGTGCGGAGTGCGGTCACGTCCGGGCCCCCAGCAGCGGCGCCCAGTCGGCGATCGTCGGGCGTTCGGCGAGCTCGACGAAGCCGGCGCCGGTCCCGTGTGCGCGGCGCCAGCGCTCCACCAGCGTCATGATGCGGATCGAGTCCAACCCGTAGTCCAGCAGGTTCTCGTCGAGCGGGAGGTCGGCCGGGTCCTCGCCGAGGACGTCGGCGACGTCGGTGCGGATCTGTGCCACGGTCAGTGCCATCGGTTCATGCCTCCGTGAAGACGGTGTCGGTGGTGGTGACGACCGCGCAGCGGCCGGCTGCCCAGCGCAGGGCCAGGTCGTGGTCGTCGCGGGAGAAGTCGGCGACGGCGTCGGCGACCACGAACGCCTGGACGTCCCGCATCCACGCGTCGCAGGCGGTCATCAGCACGCCGATGTGGGCGTACACCCCGACGATCACGAGTTGGTCGCGTCCCGACTCGCTTAGCAGCCGGTCGAGTTCGGTGCGGACGAAGGCGCTGTACTTCCACTTGGTCAGCACGGTGTCCCCGGGTTCGGGGGCCACCTCCGGGGGCATGGCCAGCGCCGCCGGGTCGTCCGCGACGCCCGGCCCCCAGAAGTCGAGTTGGAGGCCGCGCTCCTCGGGTGTCTGGCCGCCCCGCTGGGCGGAGTACACCACGGGCACGCCGAGTCGGCGGCACTGGCGCAGCAGGCGCGCGCTGTTGGCGAGCAGGCCGGTCACCGGCTGCCGGCCGGCGGCGAACGCGCCCAGGAAGTGCTGTTGGAGGTCGTGCACGAGCAGCACGGCGCGCGCGGGGTCCACGGTCCACGCCACGCGGTTGGCGGGCAGTTCGTCCGGGGTGGGCAGGGGGTAGGGGGCGATGGCGGGAAGTGCCATGGGGGGTGGGCCTTTCAGTGCTGCTCGGCGGTGGCCGCGGTGCTCCGCAACCCCTGCTTGCTGACCTTGCCGATGCCGGTCTGCGGGAAGGCGTCGACGAACGCGACGCGGTCGGGGACCTTGTAGGCGGCGACGCCGCGCTCGCGGACGTAGCGCTTGAGGTCGGCCGGTCGGAGCGGTGCGGCGTCGGCCCGCAGGATGACGTAGGCCAGGGTGCGTTCGCCGAGGAAGGGGTCGGCGACGGCGATGACGGAGACGTCGTGCACGGCCGGGTGGCCCAGCACGATGTTCTCGACCTCCTCGGGCGCGATCTTCTCGCCGCCCCGGTTGATCTGGTCCTTGGCCCGCCCCTCGACGACGAGGTGTCCGGTGGGGGTGCGGCGCACGATGTCCCCGGTGCGGTAGAAGCCGTCGTCGGTGAAGGCCGTGGCGTTGTGCTCCGGGGCGCGCCAGTAGCCGCGGATGGTGTAGGGACCGCGGGTGAGCAGGTGCCCGAAGGCGCCTTCGGGGACGTCGCGGTCGGCGTCGTCGACGATGCGGACCTCGTCGTCGGGGGAGATCGGTCGGCCCTGCGTGGTGACGACGGTCTCCGGGTCGTCGTCCAGGCGGGTGTAGTTGACCAGGCCCTCGGCCATGCCGAAGA
Source organism: Streptomyces sp. VTCC 41912 (assembly GCF_045799175.1). Classification (NCBI taxonomy): domain Bacteria; kingdom Bacillati; phylum Actinomycetota; class Actinomycetes; order Kitasatosporales; family Streptomycetaceae; genus Streptomyces; species Streptomyces sp. VTCC 41912. The sequence goes on along the minus strand of NZ_JBJMAB010000043.1, from coordinate 55,177 downwards.
CCTGCTGGAGGCGGCAGCCCAGGGCGGGGGCGAGCCGGCGGGCCGCCTCGGTGCTGAACTTGGCGCCGCCGACGAGCACCACGTCCAGGCTCGACAGGTCGTGCGGGTGCTCGGTCGCGGCCTGCGTCCAGACCAGTGCGAGGGGCGGCACCAGGCCGGTCATGGTGATCCGCTCCCGTTCGATCAGCGGGAACGCGGTCTGCGGCGCGGGCTCGGGGCACAGCACGGCGGAGCCGCCGGCGTACAGCGCGCCGAGCCAACCCGGTGAACTCATCGGGAAGTTGTGGGCGGCGGGCAGCACGACCAGGAAGCGGGTGTCCTCGTCGACGCCGCAGATCTCGTTGGATCCGCGCAGGGAGTAGAGGTAGTCGTCGTGGGTGCGCGGGATGAGTTTGGGCACGCCGGTGGTGCCGCCGGACAGCTGGAGGAAGGCGATCTCGTGCGGTTCCGGGCCGGTGAGCGGGGCGGTGGGGTCGCACGGGACGTCGCTCAGCGCGGTGTGCTCGCCCGGGTCGCCGACCACGAAGACGTGGCGCAGGCTCGGGGTGCGGGCCCGGACCTTCGAGGCGAGGACGCGGTGGTCGAAGCCGGCGTGCACGTCGGGCACGACGTACGCGGTGGCCTCGGTGAACGAGCAGAAGTAGCCGATCTCCGTGTCGCGGTGCGCGGGGAGGGCGTAGACCGGCAGCGCCCCGATCCGGAAGAGGGCGAAGACCACTTCGACGAACTCGCCGACGTTGGGCAGTTGCAGCACGACCCGGTCGCCCTTGCCGATGCCGCGGGCCAGGAAGCCGGCCGCGAGCCGGTCGGCGCGCTCGTCGAGTTCGCGGTAGGTCCAGGTGCGGCGGGTGGGCGCGGGATCGACCAGGGCCGTGCGGTCCGGGTGGGCGGCGGCGCGGTCGCGCAGCATCCCGCCGAAGGTCTCCCCGCGCCAGTGGCCGGCCGCGCGGTAGCGCTGGGCGAACCGCAGCGGCCAGGTGGGGGCGTGGAGTCCGGGGGTGGTGGCGGGGAAGCGGGGGGCGGTCATCGGGCGGCTCCCACGGCGGTGAGGAAGGTGCGGAACTTGGCGGCGGTCTCGGCGGTCTCGGCCTCCGGTGTGGAGTCGGCCACGACCCCGGCGCCGGCGAACAGCCGCAGCGTCCGGCCGTGGGCCTCGGCGCAGCGGATCGTCACCACCCACTCGCCGTCGCCGTCCGCGTCCTGCCAGCCGACCATGCCGGTGTAGGGGCCGCGCGCGAACGGTTCGGACGCGGCGATGACCTGCCGGGCGGTCGCGGTCGGGGTGCCGCACACCGCGGGGGTGGGGTGCAGCGCGGACGCCAGTTCCAGGGCGGTGGCGGTCGGGTCGGCGAGGGTGCCGGTGACGGTCGTCGAGAGGTGCCACATGGTGGCGGTGCGCACCAGCGTCGGGCGGTCGGGCACGTCCAGGTGGGCGCAGAAGGGGGCCAGTGCCGACCGCACCGCGTCGACGACGACGGCGTGTTCGTGCAGGTCCTTGGCGGAGTCGAGGAGCGCCGCGGCCCGCCGGACGTCCTCGGCCAGGTCGGCGCTGCGCGGCGCGGAGCCGGCGAGCGGATTGGCGACCAGGTGCCCGGCGGAGCGGGAGACCAGCAGTTCGGGGCTGGCGCCGAGGAGGGTGCGGCCGGGGCCGCTGGGCACCGCGAAGGTGTAGCCGGCGGGGTCGCGGCGGGCCAGGCGGTTCAGCATGGCGGGGAGGTCCGGTTCGCGGGCGCCGGTCAGTTCCAGGGTGCGGGCCAGGACCACCTTGTCCAGTTCGCCGTTGCGCAGGCGGGCCACCGCGGCGGCGACGGCCGCGCCGAAGGCCCCGGCCGACGGGACCTCCGCCAGCTGCCAGGCCAGGTCCTCGGCGGGCGGTGCGGGCAGGGCGGTCAGCGGGTCCTCCCGCAGGGGCGGCGCCCACTGCACGGTCTCGGGGACGGCCAGGGCTGCGGGCGCGTCCGGCGCGAAGGGCACCGAGCCGACGACGATCGGCGCCGGGTCACCGGTGCGTCTGCGTGCGGAGAGCAGCTCGCCGACCCGCCGGGCCAACGGTCTGTCGTCGTGCGGGACTTCCTCGGCCGTGCCGCGGGCCAGCAGGGTGCGGTGCGGGGTGGCGAGGAAGCGGTCCGGGCCGCCGCGGTAGTCGTCGAGGAGTGCGGTGGCCGCGCCCGGGACCGGCAGCGGGTGGACGTCGGGTGCGGCGAGGGGGGCGGCTGGTTCGAAGAGCGTGGTGGACATGGCGGTCTCCAGGGAGGTGTGCAGCGGGTGGGGTGCGGGGGTGCCTCGGTGCGGGGGTGGTGGGTCAGGCGCGCAGCGTCGCGCCGCCGTCGACGTAGAGGTCGTGCAGGGTGATGTGCCGGGCGCGGTCGGAGGCGAGGAAGAGGACCGCCTCGGCGACGTCGTCCGGGGCGGCGATCCGGCCGAGCGGGATGCCGGTACGGTGCGCCGCGAGGTCGCCCTCGATGACCCGGCGGGCGGCGGCGTCGCGGTCCGTGCTGCCGGCTTCGGCCCACAGGGCGCGTTGCATGTCGGTGTCGGTCGAGCCGGGCGAGACGGTGTTGCAGCGCACGCCCCGCGCGGCCACTTCCAGGCCCAGGCACTTGGTGAACATCACGGCGGCGGCCTTCGACGCGGCGTAGGCCGCCATGCCCGTGCGGGGGATGCCCGCGGCGTTGGAGGCGACGGTGACGATGCTGCCGGTGCCGCGTTCGACCATGCGTCGGGCGGCGGCGCGCGAGACGTGCAGCACCCCGTTGGTGTTGACCGCGAAGGTGGCCGCCCAGTCCTCGTCCCGCAGTGCGGTCACCGGTGAACTGCGCAGGATCCCGGCGACGTTGACGGCGACGTCCAGGGGCCCGACGGTCCGCTCGACGTCCGCGACGAGCGCCTCGACGGCCTCCGGGTCGGTGACGTCGAGGGGGCGGACGGTGAGGCGGTCGGGGTGATCGGGGTGGTCCGCGGCGAGCCGGTCCAGGCCCTGGGCGTCCCGGTCGGTGGCGACGACGTGGGCACCGCGGGCGACGAGCGCCCGGGTGACCGCCGCGCCGATGCCCCGGGCGGCGCCCGTCACCAGCGCGAGGCGTCCGCGGAATTCGGTGTCGGGGCTCACTTGACCATGGCCTTCCGGATGTCGCCGAGCACCGAGACGGCCGCCTGGGCGCCGCCCTGGCTCGTCCACTTGGAGCCGTCGACGGTGGTCGCGTGGTGGCCGCGGACCGCCTTCAGCTGCCGGTAGGCCGGCTTCGCCGCGAGCTTGTCCAACAGGCCGGCGTCGGGGCCGCCGGTGGCGAGAGTGCCGATGAACAGCCAGTCGCCGTCGATCTCGTGGAGGTTCTCGTCGCTGATCGGGGTCGAGTGCCCCTCGCCCTTCTGGTTCTGGACGCCGGGCCGGGTGAAGCCGAGGTCCTTCAGCACGTCGCTGATGAAGACGCCCTGCTGCATCACGGCGGTGCCCTTCGCCGAGTAGCGGGCCACGGACACCTCCGCCCCGGCGGTCGGCCCGAGGTCCTTCGTGAGCGCGGACACCTCGGCGCGGTAGTCGGCGAGGAACTTCTCGGCCTCGTTGCGCTTGCCGAGGACCTGCCCGGTGAGTGCGAGGGACTGCTTCCAGTCCTTGCCCTTGCCGAGGGTGAGGACGGTGGGGGCGATCTTCCGCAGTTGGTCCAGCACTTGGGAGTCGGTGGTCTGTCCAGCGAGGATGACGTCGGGTCTGGTGCGGACCACCTTCTCGATGTCCGGGCCGGTCACCGCGCCCACGACGGGTATGCCCCGGGCTCGTTCGGCGAGGTAGCCGGGGGCTCCGTGCTGGCCGCGGCCGGCGGTCAGGCCGACCGGCTTGACGCCGAGGGTCAGTGCCGAGTCGAGGTCCATCTCGCTGAGCACCACCACACGTCGGGGGGCGGTGGGCACCTCGACCCGGGCACCGGTCGCGTCGGTGATCCGGTGGGTGCCGCCGGGGGCCGCCGCGTCGCTGGCGCCCGGGGCGTCGGTGCCGCCGCAGGCGGCCAGGGCGGGGGCGCAGGCCGCGAGGAGGCCGGCCGCGAGCGCCCGGCGGGCGCGGCGGGCGGGTCGGGGGGTGGGGGACAACATGGCCTGGGATCTCCGTGGTTCGAGGAGGAATGAGTCCGGGAGGGTGCCGACTCCGCCGCACTGGCGGGTGAGAAGTGGGGGCGAAAGGGGTCGTTCTTCGCCCGGGGTCGTCAACCCACGCGGAGAGTCGAACTTAGGTTAGGCTAACCATATGTCAATCACGCAAGGGGACGAACCGGAAGCGGACGGTTCCGCTCACCAGGCGCCGCCCGCCCCCCGAAACCGCCCCGTGCGCCGGGCGGCGCTCGCACTGCTCGTCCTCCTGCTGGGCCTGGCGGTGGCCTCCCTCCTCATCGGCACCGGATCGAGTTCGCCCGCCCGCGCCTGGGAGTTCCTGGTCGGCGCCCCCGATGCCCGCGCCGACCCCCAACTGCGGCTCGCCGTCGTGGACGTCCGCCTCCCGCGCACCCTGGCCGCCGTGCTGGTCGGCGTCTGCCTGGGCACCTCGGGCTGCCTCCTCCAGGCCGCGACCCGCAATCCACTGGCCGAGACCGGCCTGCTGGGCGTCAACTCCGGTGCCGCGTTCGCCGTGGTCCTCGCCCTGACCTTCTTCGGCGCCGACTCCCCCACCGCCCTCCTGCTGTGGGCGCTGCTCGGCGGGATGGCGGCGAGCGCGGTGGTGCTGCTGCTCGCCGGCTCCGGGCGGGCCGCCGGTTCCCCGCTGCGCCTGGTGCTGGCCGGCTCCGCGCTCGGCGCCACGTTCCACGGCCTCACCGCGTACGTCCTGCTCGGCACCCAATCGACCTTCGACACCTACCGGTACTGGACCATCGGCTCCCTCGCCGGCGTCGAGACCGGCACGCTGCTCCGGCTCCTCCCGCTGGTCGCCCTCGGCCTGCTCACCGCCTTCGGCTGCGCCCGTCCACTGTCCGCCCTCGGCCTGGGCGACGACGCCGCCCGCTCGCTCGGCCACCACCCCGCGGCGATCCGGCTCGTGGTGGCCGGCGCCGTCGCCCTGCTGGCCGGCTGCGCGGTGGCGGTCGCCGGGCCGATCGCCTTCCTCGGACTGCTCGCGCCGTACGCCGCCCGGGCGCTCGCCGGGGCCCGCACGACCGCCCAACTCGCCCTGTCCGGACTGATCGCCGCGGACGTCATGATCGTCGCCGACGTCCTCGCCCGGATCGTCATCCGCCCGTGGGAGACCCCGGTCAGCGTGCTGCTCGCCTTCGTGGGCGGCCCCCTCCTGGTGTGGATCGCCCGCTCGTCCCGCCTGTCCACCGCTGGAGCCTCGGCATGACGCCACCGCGCACCGCCCCGGCGCTCACCCCGCCCGACAGCACCGTGCTGCGCGCCGGCACCCTCTCCTGGCTCTTCCCCCGCCGCAGCGCGCTGGCCGTCGCTCTCCTGGCACCGCTGGCGCTGCTGCTCATCACCGTGGCCGTGGCGGCGAGTTCGACCGGCATGAGCCCGTCGCAGACCGTGTCCGGCCTGCTGGGCACCGGCGACCCGGGCACCGTGCTGATCGTGCGCGACTTCCGGCTGCCGCGCGTCCTGGTCGGCCTCATGGTCGGCGCCGCCCTCGGCATCGCCGGCTGCCTCACCCAGACCCTGGCCGACAACCGGCTCGCCACGCCGGACCTCGTCGGCGTCAACGACGGCGCCACCGCGGCCGTCGTCGCCGCGGCGGCCGGCTCCACCACCGGTCTGGTCGGCCACTGGTGGCTCGGGCCGCTGGGCGCGATCGCCGCCGCGGCCCTGGTGGTGCTGTGCGCGGGCGGCGCCGGCAGCCGCGGCTACCGGGTGCTGGTGGTCGGCATCGGCGTGTCCACGTTCCTCGGCGCGGTGGGCGACCTGGTGATGTCCCGTCAGAACGACAACACCGCCGGCGGGGTCTTCCTGTGGGCCGTCGGCAGCCTCAACGGCCGCGACGCCACCGCCGGCACCCCGCTCCTGGTGGCCCTGGTGTTCCTGGTGCCGCTGTGCCTGGCCGCCGGCCACCGGCTGCAACTCCTGCGCTTCGACGACGACCTGGCCGCCGGCCTCGGCGTGGACCTGCGCCGCCTGCGGGCCGCCGCGCTCGCACTCGCCGTGGCCCTGGCCGGCGTCGCGGTCGGCGTCGGCGGCCCGATCTCCTTCGTCGCGCTCGCCGCCCCGATCCTGGCGCAGCGGCTGAGCGGCCCCACCCGCGTCCCGGTCCTCGGCTCCGCCCTGGCCGGCGCCTGCCTGACCACCGCGGCCGATGCGTTGGCCCGGGTGGCCGCCCCCGTCGAACTCCCCGTCGGGGTCGTCACCAGCGTCCTCGGCGGCCCCTTCCTCCTCTGGGTCCTCTTCCGCCCGGACCGCAACACCGGAAAGGTCTGACCACCATGACCGCAACCGCCGGGCTCGCCCTCGACGGCCTCACCGTCGGCTATCCGCACCGCCGCGTGGTCCACGACGCCTCGTTCGCCGTTCCCCGAGGGAGCGTCACCGCGATCGTGGGCCCCAACGGCTGTGGGAAGTCGACCCTGTTGCGGGCCGTCGCCCGCCTCCACCGACCGGACTTCGGGACGGTGCGGGCCGACGGGCACGACCTGTGGCAGCTGACCCGGCGTCAGGCCGCCCGGCACGTCGCCCTGCTCCCGCAGGCACCGCGCGCCCCGGAGGCGGTGACCGTCGCGGGCCTCGTCCGCTACGGCCGCCATCCCCACCAGGGACTGCTGCGCCAATGGTCACGCGAGGACGAGCGCGCGGTGCACGAGGCGCTGGAGGCCACCGGCACCCGGGCGCTGGCCGCCGAACGCCTGGACCGGCTCTCCGGCGGCCAGCGCCAACGCTGCTGGCTCGCCATGGTCCTGGCCCAACAGACCCCGGTGGTCCTGCTCGACGAACCCACCAGCGCCCTCGACCTGGGCCACGTCATCGACGTGCTCTCGCTCGTCCGCACGGTGGCGGCGGCCGGCCGGACGGTCGTCATGGTCCTGCACGACCTGGCCTCGGCCGCCCGCTACGCCGACACCGTGATCGCCATGAAGGACGGCCGCGTCATCGCGCAGGGCGCCCCCCGCGACATTGTCGACGGCCTGCTGGTCAAGGAGCTCTACGCCGTGCACGCCGACATCCTCACCGCCCCCGGCGACGCCGCCCCCATCGTGGTGCCGCGGGTGCCCGGGGCCTGAGGACCACCCGCCGGAGCGCGTCGACCGCGGTGCCGAGAACCGCGATCCGCGATCGAGGTGCATCGAACCCTCTACGGAATTGCATAGTGTCGGGTGCAGTTCGATGCGGGGATGAAGCCAGAACCAGCCACCATGGCGGACACTCACCGCTTCGCCAGGACCGTGGTCCCCTTCGAGCACTGGTACTTGGGGTTCCCCGCCGCACTGTCGCCGGTGCTCAACCTCGTCGTCGAGGGCGCCGGCCGGATCGACGCCGCAGAACTCCGCCGGGCGGTCGCCACGGCCGCGGAGTCCTGTCCCGGCGCCCGGTTGGCCCGGCGGGGCAACCGCTGGTCCGACAGCCGCCGGCCACCACCGGTCCATTGCGCGACCGGCACCGTGCTGGACCGCACCACCCTCAACGACGTCCCGGAGCTGCGGCGGCCCCTGCCGGTGCACGGCGCGTACTGCGAGGTCGTACTGTGCGACGGGGAGTTCCCGGCCGTCGTCTTCCGCGCCTCGCACGCGGTGATGGACGCCCGCGGGCTGCGCCTGTGGGCGCTGGACGTCTTCCGGGCGCTGCGCGGTGAGGAACCGGAGGGCGCGCAGTCGGTGACGACCGTGGCCGAACTGGACGACCCGCTGATCGCCCAGGCGGACGCCAAGAACCAGGACTTCGTCCTCCCGTCGCTGCTGGGCGTGCCGGCGGACGCGCGGTTCGGCGGCCACCGCTGGTGGCGGCGCTCGCTCGACGGCACCTTCCCCGCGGTGGCCGCCCGGCTGGCCACCGAACTGGCGCGGCTGTCGGGGCAGGAGACGGTGCCGGTGAGCATCCCGGTGGACCTGCGGCCGTACCACCCGGGGGTGCGCTCCACCTCCAACTTCGCGGTCACCGTCTCGCTCCAGGTCACCCCGGCGGACGGGTGGCAGGCCACCCAGCAGCAGCTGCTGACGGTGCTGTCCGAACGCCGGGGCACCGTGCGCGCCCCGGGGCCCGAGGTGCTGAAGGTGCCGCTCGGGCTGCTGCGCATGCTCGTGCGCGGGGTGGACCGCAAGGCGCGCCGGACGGACCGTTTCTCCTCGCTGGCCGGCGTGAACAGCCTCGGCAAGACGTCCGCCGACGCGTTCGCCACCGACACCTTCGAGCCGGTCGCGAGCTACCTGCTCGCCCCGCGCGAGCCGGCGAGCCCGTTGGGCCTGAACGTCGTGGAGTCCGACGGCCGCACCGAACTGACCCTGTCCTGGTGGCCCGGCGAGGAGACCGAGGCCGGAGCGGAACGGCTGCTCGACGCGCTCTGCGAGTCCCTGTCGCCGGCCGCCCACCGGGAGCGGGCCACGCTGCTGCCGCCGGCCCCGGCCGACGGGGCTGCCGCGCCCGGGGACCGGACGGTGGTCGACCTGTTCCGCGAACAGGTGCGCTCGCGGCCCGACGCGGTGGCGATCAGCGGCCCCGAAGGCGAGGTGACCTACGCCGAACTCGACCGCCGGGCGCGGGTGGTCGCCGCGGAGCTGCGGGCCCGCGGCATCGGCCGGGACACCGTCGTCGGGTTGTGCACGGACCGGACGGTGGCCGCGGTCACCGGGGCCTGGGGGGCGCTGCTGGCCGGCGCGGCCTACCTGCCGATGGACACCAAGCACCCGGACGGGCGGATCCGCGACCTGCTCCAGGACGCCCGGGCACCGCTGTGCCTGACCCAACACCCGCACGACGGACGGGACTTCCTGCCCGAGGGCTGCGAACCGCTGGTGCTGGACGAGCTGTCGTACGCGGCCGACCCGGCCGAGCCGCCGACGCCGCCCGCGCCGTCGGACCTGGCGTACGTGGTGTACACCTCCGGCTCGACCGGCCGGCCCAAGGGCGTCGACATCGAGCACCGCAGCCTGACCAACTACGCCGACTGGGCGCTGCGGGAACACGGCATCGGCCCGGACACCCGGCTCCCCCTGCTGTGTTCGCTCTCCTTCGACGTCGCGCAGATCTCCCTCGTGCTGCCGTTCCTGGTCGGCGGCACGCTGCTGCTCATGCGCGACGAGCTCGACCACCTGTCGTTGCAGGAGGTGTTGGAGGCCGGGGCGACCGCGCTCGCGCTGACACCGTCGCACCTCGACCTGATCACCCGGTTGGGGCTGCGGCCCGGTGCGGTCGGCACGCTGATGGTGATCGGGGAGCAGTTCACCCGGGCCCTCGCCCTGCGGGCCCGGGAGGTGTTCGGCCCCGCCTGCCGCATCATCAACCTCTACGGGCCGGCCGAGGCCACCATCGGGGTCAGCGACCACGTCTTCGACCCCGAACAGGACACCGGTGCGAACGTGCCCATCGGGCTGCCGCGGGACGGCGTCTCGCTGTTCCTGCTCGACGCGGAGCGCCGGTTCGTCGCCCCGGGCGAGACCGGTGAGCTCTACATCGGCGGCGTGCAGCTCGCCCGCGGCTACCGGGGCCGGCCGGACCTGACCCGGCAGCGGTTCGTGCGGCTGGCCGACGGCACCCGCGCCTACCGGACCGGGGACCTGGCGCGCCGGCTGCCGTCGGGCGAGGTGGAGTGCTGCGGGCGCGTCGACGACCAGGTCAAGGTGCGGGGGCACCGCATCGAACCGTCGGAGATCGCGTTCACGCTGGAGTCGCATCCGGCGGTCGCGGCGGCGGTCGTCGTGCCGCGGACGCCGCCCGGCCGGACCGACCGGGCGCTGTGCGGCTACGTCGTGCTGCGGCCCGACGTCCCCCCGGTCGAGGTGGCGGAGCTCACGGCGCACCTCCTCGAACGCCTGCCGTCGTACATGGTGCCCGCCGCCATGCTGGTGGTCGCGGAGATCCCGCGCACCGTGAACGGGAAGGTCGCCGCGTCGGCGCTGCCCGATCCGTTCGCCGACGCGCAGGCGCCCGCCGACGCGACGCCGTTGGACGACACCGAGGCGGCCGTCGCGAAGATCTGGGCGCGGGTGCTGGGCACCGACCCGGACGGGATGGGGTCGGGGACCGACTTCCACCAACTGGGCGGCGATTCGCTGGCGATGATCGCCATGGTCGCGGAGGTGGCGAGCGCGCTCGTCGGCGCCGCGGGGGCCGAGGCGTTCACCCGCCGGGCGCCCGAATTCCTCGCGGAGCCGACGCTGGCCCGGGTGGCCCGGCTCGCCGACGCGGTCCGCTCGGCGTGACGGGCCCGGGATCCGGCCGCGTCGGGCCGCCGGAGCGGTGCGGCGCGGTGCGCGCCCCGGGCGGCGGGCGCCGCCCGGGGCCTCCCCCGCGCCGGTGCGGTCCGCGACCGCCGGCGCCGGTGTGGCCTGCGGCGCTGTCAGACTGAGCCGATGGACTACCTCAACGGCGAACCGGTCGGTGTCGACGCGCTCAAGGCACTGGCGCTCACCAACTTCGGCCACTTCACCACGCTGCGCGTCGACGACGGGCGCGTCAAGGGACTGTCGTTGCACCTCGACCGCTTGGCGGCCGACTGCCGGACCGTGTTCGACGCCGCGCTGGACCGCGCGCGGGTCCGCGCCCTCCTCGGCCAGGCCGTGGACGGGCGGACGGGTTCGCTGGCCGTGCGGGTGACGGTGTTCGACCCGGGCCTGGGGCTGGCCCGGCCCGGGGCCGACGCCGAGCCGCACCTCCTGGTCACCTGCCGCCCGGTGGGCGGCCCGCTGGCGCCGTTGCGGGTCACCACCGTCGCGTACCAGCGGGAGATGCCGGAGGTGAAGCACGTGGGGCTCTTCGGGCAGTTGGCCATCCGGCGGGCCGCGCAGCGGGCCGGTGCCGACGACGCGCTGTTCGTCGAGCCGGGGACCGACGTGCTGTCCGAGGGTGCGACGTGGAACGTCGGCTTCGTCGACGCGCAAGGACACGTCGTCTGGCCGGCGGCCCGGGTGCTGCCGGGGGTGACCATGCGGCTGCTCCAGACCGTGCACACGTGGCAGCGGCGCCCGGTGCCGCGCACCGAACTCCCCCAGCTGCGGGCCGCGTTCGCGACCAACGCCGCGATCGGCGTCCGCCCCCTCGCGGCCGTCGACGACGTGCCGCTGGACACCGACCACCCGCTCCTCGACGTGTTGCGGCAGCGCTATCGGGAGCTGCCCGACGACCGCCTCTGAGCCGGCCGCCGGGCGCGTCACGGCCGGTGCGGCAGGACCAGGGCCGCGCCGGTGCGCGGATGCGGCAGGACCTCGACGGGGTGCCGGTAGACGCGGCTGAGCAGTGCGGGTCGCAGGGCGTCGGACGGCGGCCCCACCGCGACGATCCGGCCCTCGTGCAGGACCGCCGTGCGGTCGGCGTGCGCGGCGGCCAGGCCGAGGTCGTGCAGGACGACCACCACCGCGGCGCCGGTGGCGGCCCGGCCGCGGCACAGGCGCAGCACGAGTTCCTGGTGGCGCAGGTCGAGGGCGGCGGTCGGCTCGTCCAGCAGCAGCAACGGCGTCGACTGGGCGAGGACCCGGGCGAGGGCGACCCGGGCCCGTTCGCCGCCGGACAGGGCGGAGAACGGGCGGGCGGCGAAGCACCGGCTGCCTGATCGCCGACGTCGCCACCAAGGACCGGGAGTCCGGCGAGGTCCGCACGTACCGGCAGCTGACGGTGGCGGACCCTCGCGCTCGGCTCCGGAGTGCCGTCCGCGCAGCGCGACGTGGTGGCCCTGGAGCGGGTTCCGGCCGCGCTCACCGAGGGCGGCGCGAAGGCGTTCGGCGGCTCCTACCGGGCGGGCGACGCCCTCGACCCGGTCAGCGTGGCGGTCGCCCTCACCGACGGCGCCCGACTCCCCTCTTCCGGCGCCTCGTCGGACGGCGCGAGCACGGCGCCCGGTGCCACCGGACCGGCCGGCTCGACCGGGCCGAGCGGCTCGACCGGCACCCTCGCCGCGACCGGTTCCGACGTCCCGGCCGGCCCGCTCGCCGCCGCCGCGGCGCTGACCGTGGCCGCCACGCGACGCAGCCGCCGACGCCTCACCAACGGGGCGTCGCAGTAAGGCAATCACCGCCTGATCGCGACGGAGTCCGCGGACGTCGAACGGCCCGCCCTTCGGGGCGGGCCGTTCTGTTGACGCGGGCGGGCGCGGCTCAGGTGAGCAGGTGGCTGGTGTGGGAGAGGCGCCGCGCCGTGGCCGCGAGGGCGTGGACCCGGGGGCCGGCCTGGTCGACATGGGCCAGCGGTGCGCTGAACGGCAGCCGGACATCCCGGTGGCCGCTCGGGTATTCGAGGCGCAGGACCAGCCCGTGGCGGTCCATCCGCACCGGCAGCACGCGCAGCACGCCGGCTTCCGGCACCGGCCGGACGAGGCGCAGCAGCAGGGGGACGAGTTCGGCGTGGTGGTCGACGAGGTGGGTCAGCATGCCCGCCTCGCTCGTCGCCACGGGGTCCGGTTCGGCCGCCTCCAGGGCTTCGAGGGTCACGTAGGCGCGGCCGTCGGCGTCTTCCAGGACGGCTTGGCCGAATTCCATACAGGTGCTCTGGGTGGCTTCGGGGCCGTACGGGGCGGCCAGCAGCCCGGCCACGGTGACGCGGGCCCGCAGGCGGTCGCGCACCGGGGTGGGCGCGATGTCGGTGAGTTCCAACCGGACCGGGACGCGTCCGACCAGGTGGGCGGCGTCGCCGTCGCACGGGGCGTGCAGGTGGAAGTGGCCCATCGCGTCGGTGCCGTCGAGGCGCCGCACCTCGGTGTGCAGCCCGTCGCTCACCACCGTCATGGAATGGGCGGCGGCCAGGATCGAGCGGACACGCTCGGCGGCGGTCGGGGGGTGAGCGCGAGCACTGAAAAGACGCATCCGGGTTCTCCAGGGGCAACCAGGGAGGGCTACTTAGGTTTGCCTAACCTAACCTACACCTCGTGGGTCGGCACCCGAACGAACCCGGCCGGTCGGCGCGCCCCCGTTCCGCCCCCAGAGACCCCCACCCCTCCCCACCCCACCTCCCTCTCGAATCTCACCTGCGTCCCCCCGTACCACCGCGCTACCTTGCTGCGATGACCGTCGACACACAGACCGTGATCCGCCCCGGGGAGCCGACCGACGCGGCCTCGATCGCCCACGTCCACATGACCTCCCGGGCCGCGACCATGCCGTACCTCCCGCCGCAGCGACGCACCCACGACGACGTGACCCAGTGGATCCGGGACATCGTGCTGCCCTCGTACCGGACGTGGGTCGCCCTGCGCGACACCGAGGTCGTCGGTTACGCCACCGTCGAGGGGGCGGTGCTGCACGACCTCTACCTGCGTCCGGACGTCCTGCGCCAGGGCATCGGGACGCTCCTGCTCGACGAGGTCAAGCGGCACAGCGGCGGCGACGTCTCGCTGCACGTCTTCCAACAGAACACCGGCGCCCGGGCGTTCTACACCCGGCACGGATTCACCGTGGTCGACACCGACGACGGCAGCCGCAACATGGAGGGGCTGCCCGACATGACCCTCCGCTGGCGGGCGGACGACGCGCACTGAACCGCCCCGGAACCGCCGCGCCGGACCGCACGCCCACTCCCCCGTGGTCGGCCCACCGGCGCGGCGGCAAGGGAGCCGACGCTCAGCCCAGCGAGCCGGCGGACGGCACGACCACGCCGTAGAGGTCGGCGATCGTGGCGAGCGCGCCGTGGTGGATCTGGTCTGCGGGCTGTTCCGCGACGGCCGTCCGCAGCGGCCGGGTCGCGCAGGCGTCGGCCACCACGGTGGGCCGGTTGCCGCGCAGGAAGGCGCCCTGGGCCGTGAAGGTCACGCACATGTGCGTCATGAATCCGATGACGATGACGTCCTTGTTGCCGGCGGCGTCGACGCGCTCCCCCAGGTCGGTGCCGACGAACGCATCGGGGGCCGCCTTGACGACGACGTCCTCGCCCTCGACGGGCGCCACGCTGGAGTGGATCTGACCGATGTCGGTCCGGATGTCGTAGGCACTGCCCTCCCCGCCGTCGTGGATGACGTGCAGGACCTTCGCGCCGGCCTGCCTCGCGTCGGCCAACAGCGCCGCCGCGGCGTCCAGGGCGGGCTGCCACCCGGTCAGTTCCAGCACGCCGCGGGTGTAGGTGTTCTGGTAGTCGACCAGGATCAGGGTCGCGTCGGCCAGTGACGCGGGCGTCTGGTCGAGGCCGGTGAGTTCGCGCAGGGTCGTCGTAGGCATGGCGGTGTCCCCTCGGGGTGCGGATCGGATGGTCAGGGCCAGCACGTGGTGGCCGCCTCCCACGCTAGGAGCCGCCGCGCATGTCGGCAATGACATGTAACCTGCAGATCCGGACATCGCCGGAGGCTCGCCAGCCGGACGGAGACCCTCGTGAGCAGCATCGAACGGTTCATCGTCGTCGTCCTCTTCGACGGCGTCGACCTGCTGGACGTGACGGGACCTCCGGAGGTGTTCGCGCTCCTGCAAAGGGAGTTGGCCGGCGAAACGGGCTACCGCGTCGCGCTGGCCGCCGAGACCATGGACCCGGTCACCACCTCGGCCGGCGTCCGCGTCCTGCCCGACACCACCTTCCGCGAGGTCGCCGACCGGAGCATCGACACCCTGCTGGTCCCGGGCTCGGTCGAGGTGGACGGCGACGGCCGCGTCCGCGCGGTCACCGACCCGGCGGTGGTCGCCTGGGTCAGGACGCTCGCCGGCCGCACCCGGCGCGTCGCCTCCGTCTGCGTCGGCGCGCACCTCCTCGCCGCCGCCGGGCTGCTCGACGGCAAGCGCGCCACGACCCACTGGTCGACCGCCCGGCAACTCGCCGCCGAACACCCGTCGATCGAGGTGGACGCCGACCCGATCTTCATCCGCGACCGCGACGTGTGGACCGGGGCAGGCATCAGCGCCTGCCTGGACCTGTCACTGGCCCTGGTGGCGGACGACTTCGGCGAGGCCGCGGCGCTGCGCGTCGCCCGGCAGCTGGTGATGTACCTCAAACGCCCCAGCGGACAGAGCCAGTTCAGCGTTCCGCTGGAGCCCGTCTCGACGACCCGGCGCATGGACGAACTCCGCCACCACATCACGCGCACCCTCGCCGGCAGCCTCACCGTCACCGACCTCGCCGCGCACGCCAAGGTCGGCGAGCGGCAACTCACCCGCATCTTCAAGTCCGAACTGGGCATGACGCCCGCGGCCTACGTCGAGGCGGCCCGGGTGGAAGCGGCCCGCAACCGACTGGAATCGACCGACGACACCCTCGAACGCGTCGCCTCCGCCTGCGGGTTCCACACCGTCGACACCCTCGTCCGCGCCTTCCGCCGCAAGCTCGACACCACCCCGACGGAATACCGGAACCGCTTTCGCTCCACCGTCTAGCGGGCCAGCGGGGCCGGGCCCGCGGTTCCGGGCAGGACCGGGTCGGCCGCCGGCCCCCTGCCGGCTCCGGCCCCGACGATCGGGCGACCGGCCAAAGGTCCTCCCCCAAGGTCCCCGGCCGGCCGCCCGGTCATGGCGTGCCGGCCGGGTCGGCCCGGCAGGTCGCGCCGCGGCGGCGCTTACGGCACGAGCACCACGGAGTTGATCGGCGTCATGTTGTAGGGCGCGGACTCACCCACGCCACGCATCACGACGGAGCAGCCGCCACCGCCGTTGTACCCGTAGCAGAACTGGAATCCGGCGCCGCCCGTCTGGTTGTTCACGATCACCCGGTCACCGGTGACGTTCGACAGGTTGTGGGCGCCGTAGCTGTAGAAGATGTTCTTGCTCAGGATGCTGCCGTTGGTCTCCCGGATACAGACCGCTCCGGACGGACAGGGCGTCGCCGCCGCGGCACTGGGCACCACGGTGAGCCCGAGGACCCCCACGGCCAGCGTCAGACCAGCGGCCGATACAGCAATCTTGCGCATTTTTCCCCCCAATCTCTTGATGCCCCGTTATGGGGCACCTCGCAGCAGAACGTATCCCCCGCCGACGAGTGGGCACCAGAGCGCCGGTACAAGTCATCGGCACCGCTTCCGCTTCCGGGGCCGACCCGGGCGGGCCACCGGAAGCGGGAGGGTCCGGCCGTCACTTGGCCAGGTATCCGCCGTCGACCACGTGGTCGCTGCCCGTCAGGTACGAGGCGTCGTCGGACACCAGGTACGCGACGAGTCCGGCCACCTCGGCCGGGCGGGCCGCGCGCCCCAGCGGGACGGCGGCGAGCAGTCCGTCGGTGGCACCGGGCGGCAACGCGGTGACCATGGGCGTCTCGACGATGCCCGGCGACACCGACAGCACCCGGATGCCCTGGTCGGCGTGTTCCCGGGCCGCGGTCCGGGTCAGCGCGAGGACGCCCTGTTTGGCCGCGGTGTAGGCGGCGTGGTTGCGGAAGCCCGCATGCGCGGCGATGGAGGCGAGGTTGACGATGACGCCGCCGGTGGCCGCCATCGCGGGCAGTTGGTGGTGCAGGGCGTGGAAGACACCGTGCAGGTTCACCTTCAGCACGGCGTCGAAGTCGGCGGGCGACAGCTCGGCCAGCGGGCTGAGCGGGCCGTTGATCCCGGCGCTGTTCACCGCGATCCGCAGGCCGTTGCGCACGGTGGCGGCATCCGTGACGACCCGGGCGACGCTGTCCGGGTCGGTGACGTCGACCCGGCGCGCCAGGGCCGTGCCACCGGCCGCGCCGATCCGTTCGGCCACCCGCTCCGCACCGTCCTCGTCGAGGTCCGCGACCACCACCACGGCCCCCTCCCCGGCCAGGCGCGTCGCACAGGCCGCACCGATCCCGGAGGCGCCACCGATCACCAGGGCGACCCGGTCCTGAAGCCGCCCGGACCAGGGCCCGGGCCACGGACCCGCCTGCGAAGCGGTCACGGTGCCTGGCTGCGCGCCTGGCTGCGTGCCTGGCTGCGGCGCGGCGGGCGCCGCGCCGTCGGACGGTGATGCGGGGCTGGACATGTGCGGCTCCGACCAACGAGGAGGGACGGGGGAAGCGTTCCGGTGATTGATGGTTGGCGATGGGCGATTGGTGGTTGGTGGCTGGTGGCTGGTGATTGGCCGCCGACGGTGCGGTGAGGTGCTGGCGGCGACGGGTCAGGCCGGGCGGGGCCGGGCCGTCAGCGGGAGCCGGTCCGGGCGCAGGACGGTGCCGACCAGGGCCCGGACGGGGGCGGTCCCGGCCGGTTCCAGGCGGCGTCCCGCGGTGAACGCGGCCACCGCCAGGGTGAGTTCGGTCCAGGCGTAGTCCTCGCCGATGCACAGGCGACTGCCCGCCCCGAACGGCAGGAAGGTGTGCCGCGGCGCCTTCGCCGCGGCGTCGGCCGGCCACCGGTCGGGGGCGAAGTCCTCCGGGTCCTCGTACAGGTGTGGATCGCGGTGCAGGGCGTACGGGCTGAAGAACACCTCGTCGCCCGGGGCGAGCCGGACCCCGCCGAGCGTGACCGGCCGCACCGCGCGGCGCATCAGCAGCCAGGACGGCGGATGCAGCCGCAGCACCTCGGTCAGCACCTGCCGCGTGTGGACCAGCGCGGGCAGGTCCTCGAACGCGGGTGGTCGTCCCGCGAGCACGGTGTCGAGTTCGTCGTGGATCCGTCGTTGGACGTCCGGGCGGCGGGAGATCTCGTGCAGCGCCCAGGCCAGGGACGCGCTGACCGTGCCGGTGCCGGCCAGGAACAGGGTGATCAGTTCGTCGGTCACCTCGGCGTCGGTCAGCGCCCCTTCCGGGCCGCCGGCGAGCAGGAGCATTGACAGCAGGTCGCCGCGGTCCCGCCCGTCCGCCCGGTAGCCCTCGATGATCCGGAGCTGGACGTCGACCAACCGCCGCAACGGGCCGGCGTCCGGCGGTCGCCACCCGGGGAGCAGCGGGACGCGTTCGGCCCAGGCGTGCAGCGGGGACAGGGCCAGGCGCATCGAGTGGTACTTGACCGACAGCCAGTCCTGCACGGCGGCGTCCAGGCCCGGCTCGTGCGGAGCGGCGAAAAGCGTGCGCAGCAGGACGTCGAGGGTCAGGCGGTGGATGTCCGGCACCAGATCGCGCGTGGTGCCGGGCGCCCAGTCGGCGGACCGGGCCAGGGAGCGTTCCGCCATGGTGCGGGCGTAACGGGCGATCCGCTCGTGGTGGAAGGCGGGTTGCACCAGTCGGCGGTGGCGCAGGTGGCGGTCGCCGGCGGCGGTGATCAACCCGTCGCCGAGCGGGACGCGCAGCGCGTCGAACATGGCACCCTTGTCGAAGGACCGCGCCTGCACCGTCAACAACTCCCGCACCTGCTCTGGTGAGTTGACGACATGCACCGGCCGTGGCCCGATGTAGATCTTCGTCACCGGGCCGCGCTGTCGCAGCCCGCACAGGAAGCGCAGCGGGTCACGCCGGAGCGGGACGGAGTGCCCCACCAGCGGCAGGCGTCCGGGGGCGCCGGCGGCCCCTCGCCGGCTGCCGCCCCGCGGGTCGTCGCCCGGCACGCCGGCCCCCGTCACGGCGTTCCGCCGGCGGCGCGGAGCCGACGCACCACCGCGAAGAGGCCGTCGGCGGTGAGGGCGTGGTTCTGGGTGGGGAAGTGCGTCAAAAGCGGGCGGGGGCCGTACATCAACGGAACGCCGGGCCAGGTGCCGTCGTCGCGCTGGGTCCGCAGGAGGTGGCGCAGCCCCTGCGTCCCGTACGTGGCGTCGTGCACGCCGCCCCGTTCCAGGGCGGCGAGGGCCAGGCCGGTGGCGACCGGCGTGCTGGGGTCGCCCGGCTCGACGGGCCAACCACCGTCGGCGTTGCGGGTCGCGGCCAGGGCCCGGGCGGCGGGGTGGCCGCCCGCGTGGGCCGCCGCGTCGAAGGCCGGCAGCACCTCGGCGGTGGCGTACGGCAGGCCGCGGTACCAGCCGGCGTGCCACCGCCCCTGCTGGGCGAAGCGCCCGGCGAGCCAGTCACGGGCCGCGGCCACCGGTACCCGGTGCCGGTCGACGTGACGGTCCAGTGCGGTCACGACATGGGCGATCACGTCGTCCACCGGAGGATCGCCGGCGGACTGCCAGGTGCGCCAGAGCCCGTCGGGCGTCTGCTGGTCGGCGAGATGGCGCAGGCCGGCCCGTAACGTCGCGGCCGGCGCACCGCACGCGCCGGCCAGGGCGATCAGGGCGGCCGCCGTGGTGTCGTTGTCGGACTCGACGCCCGACCGGTACGGCCAGCCGCCGTCCGGGTTCTGCGCGGCGACGAGGAACGCCACCGCGCGCCCCGCCCCCCGGTCGTCGAAGTCCGCCGCACCACGGAAGACCCGCAGGGTCAGTGCGGTGTCCCAGACGTCGCTGGAGACGAAGCGCCAGGTGCCGTCGGCCAGTTGGCTGGCGAGGAGGTACTCCGTGCAGCGCCGGATGGCCGCCGTGCCCGGGGCGGCCGCCTGGAGCGCGAGCGCGGCAAGGGCGGTGCTGACCGGGTTGGCGAAGAAGTCACCCGCCGGGGACTGCTGGTCGGCGATCAGCCGGGTGGCCCGCAGCGCGGCCGCCCGGTCGCCGAAGTGCAGCTCCACCAGGGCGTGTGCCGACCAGAGTTCCACCTGGGTCCAGCGCTTGAGCCGTTCCGGGGCCGCGACGGCGGCGGCCAGTCGGGCGCGCAGCGCGGCGGGCTCGGCGCCGCCGCGGGTCGGCCGGGCGGTGTGCAGGGCGACGGACGCGAGGAGCCTGGCGCGGGCCGACAGCGCCCGGTCCGTGAAGGCGGGGTGGCTGACGTCGACGGGTTCGCCGGTGTCCAGGGCCAGGGAGCGCAGCGCGGTCTCCACCGCGTGGGCCACCGGATGGTGCCGCTGCGGGGCGGCTCCGGCGACGAGCCACGCCTTCCCCCGTTCGGCGGCGCGGCCGGCTCCCGGGTACGGGGAGCGCGCCAGGGCCAGTGTGCACAGTGCGGTCTCGGTGATGCGGGGGTCGGGAACCGCGCGCCACGAACCGTCGCCCCGTTGGGTGGCGAGGACGTAGCGGGTGGCGAGCGCAAGGGCCTGGTCGGCACGGCGCAGGAGGGGCGGTGCGAGGTGCGCGTCCGGTATCGCGGGCTCGGTACGTCCTGGTGACATCGGTCCTCTGCTCCTCCTGGTTCCGCCGTGCACGGTTCGGCCGTTCGCGCAGGAACCGTCCGCCGCTCCGTACGCGGGAACCTCCGGGGCACCGGACGTAGCCTGACGGCGTGGACACTTCGCGACCTGCCAGTCACCCTCCCCGGGAGATCGTTTCCCAAGCGGACACATGCTCCGCCGCACTGCGGAACATGCCGCGGCTCGACATCTGGCTCAAAGGGCTCGGCCTGCCCGTGAGCCCCGCGCTCGTCCCCCTGATGTGCCTCCAAACGGCCTTCTTCACCCCGTGGTTGCCTCCCGAGCGCTGCTATCTGCTGTCCCGCCTCACGGTCTGGCTGATGGCGATCGACAACGTCCTGGACGCACCGGAACTGCCTGTCCCCCAGGGCCCGTTGGGCACCGGGGCGGGTCAGCGCACCACCGAACGGGACACCACGGACGCCCGCGTCCGGGCCTGGCACGAGGTCCTGGCCGGACGCGCCGACGGCAGCACCAGCGCCGACCCGGTGACGCGCGCACTGGCCGAGATCGTCGCGGCCATGGAGCACGACGGCCGGCCCGAACTCCTCGCCGTCTGGCGGAAAAGCATGCACCAGACCCTCGTGGGCATGGACCGCGAACGCGAGGCCGCACGCACCGCTGCCACCGGCGGCGGAATACCCCGACTGGCCGACTACCTGACCCACGGCGCCTGGACGATCGGCGTGGAACAGCAGGTCACCGCCCTGTGGGCGCTCATGGACGAGCCCGATCTGCCCAGGCGCCTGCCGGTGCTGCGCGGGGCGCTGCGCCAGGCGGCGATCGCGATCCGACTGCTCAACGACCTCCGCGGCCACCAGCGGGAACGGCACGAGGGGAAGACCGACGCCCTGGCCATCGGTCTCGGCCAACAGGAGGCGTACCAGCGGGCCGAGGCGGCGCTCGACGACTGCCGGCGGTCCCTGGCTCCGCTCACCGCGGCCGGGTATGGTTCCGCGGTGGCGCTGGAGCGGGTGGCGCTCTGGCATGCGCGCATGTACCACCGCTTCGACCCCGTTCGGCCCGGCCGGGCGGACTCCGCTCCCCTGCCTGGTGAGCCGGGCGCCACCCCGCACACCCCACCCACCCCGTCCGCCCGCCGGCCGAAGGAGACCCCGCCCATGAGCACCGAGCAGGAAGTCCTCGACGTCATCGCCTCCGGAGGGGAGTACGACGACTCGACGTTGGCCGAACTCTTCGACCGGCTCGAACCGGTCGACGTCGACCTCCTCGTCGGCACCTGGGAGGGCGGCGGGTTCGAGCGGACGAGCGAGAACGCCGCGCAGCTGGCGCACATGCGCTGGTACGGCAAACGGTTCGTCGACGCCGAGCACGTGGAGCCGCTGCTCTGCCGCGACGAGCACGGGGCGGTCTTCTCGTTCGAGGGCATGGGCCTCGCGACGCTGCGCGAGGTGGTCTTCCGCGGCAAGCAGTCCGCCGCGATGGTCTACGACCAACTCCCCATCGTCGACCACTTCCGCCGGCTCACCGACGACGTCCTGCTGTGCGTGATGGACAAGAAGGACGACCCGACGGACTTCTACTTCCACCTCACCCGCGTCGCCGGTCCGGTGTCCCCACCAGCCGGCGAAGACAACTGACGCCTCATCAGCCCACCGTTCCGACGGAGCGGGACGGGAACGGGCGGTCCCGCGGCGGAGCCCGCGGCCGGCACGCCCGTCGATTCAGCCGTTGAGGGTGGCGAGCCAGGCGATCAGCAGGCGGTTGACCTCCTCGGGACGCTCCTGTTGGATCCAGTGCCCGCAGCCGGCCAGGATGTGGCTGGCGGCCAGGCCGGGGAGGGTGACGGGGTAGGCGTCGATCGCGTCGGCCATCCAGGTCGTGGACGCGTCCAGGGCGCCGCCGATGAACAGCGACGGCTGCGTGATCGGGGCACCGCGGTACGGGGCGAGGTCCTCCCAGTCGCGGTCCATGTTGCGGTAGCGGTTGAGGGCTCCGGTCGTGCCGGTGCGCTCGAACTCCCCGGCGTACACGTCGAGGTCGTCCTCGGTCAGCCAGGCGGGCGGCTTGCCGCCGGGGAAGCGGTCGCGCAGCCGGCCGCCGGCGCGGGCCACGAAGTGCGGGTCCGGCTCTCCCGGGGCGGGCATGGTGTCGGCGGACAGGGCCGCGTAGAAGCCCGCGAGCCAGCCCCGGACGTCGGGCTCCATCTCCGCTTCGGCCCGGCCGGGTTGCTGGAAGTAGGAGACGTAGAACTCCTCGTCGCCGCCCATCTGCGCGAAGGCATCGGTGGGGCGGGGGCCGCCGGGCGGCGCGTAGGGGACGCTCAGCAGCCCGACGGCGCGGAAGACCTCGGGGTGGAGCAGGGCGGAGGTCGCCGCGATGTTGGAGCCCCAGTCGTGCCCGACGACGACCGCCCGCTCCTCGCCCAGGGCGCGCACCAGAGCGACGTTGTCCGCCACCAGGTCGAGCATCCGGTAGGCGTCCGGCGCGGCCGGTTTGGAGGAGCGGCCATAGCCGCGCACGTCGAGCGCCACGGCCCGGTACCCGGCCGCCGCGAGGGCCGGGAGCTGGTGGCGCCAGGAGTACCAGGACTCGGGGAAGCCGTGGACGAGCAGGACCAGCGGTCCGGTGCCCTGCTCGACCAGGTGGAGGCGCCCGGCGGGTGCCTCGACGGTGCGGTGGCTCAGGTCGGCGGACGGTGCGGGCTGATGCATCGCTTCTCCTCGGTTTCACGGACGGCCGTGGTTGCCCACCGATCATGCGGCGGGGCGGCCGACCGGCGCGAGCATCCTTGCCATCCTGGCAAACTGGCAGGACAGGACGGTGGAGGCGGCACGGCCGGCGAGGGAGCGGGGCGACGATGACGGACGACGGCACGGCGGACACGCTGGCGGCCATGGGCCCCCGGCTGCGGGCCGCACGCGAGCAGCGCGGCACCACGCTCAGCGACGTCGGCCGCGCCACCGGCATCGCGCTGAGCACGCTGTCGCGGATCGAGACCGGCCGCCGCAAGCCGACCTTGGAGGTGCTGCTGCGGCTCGCGAAGGTGTACGGCGTGTCCCTGGACGAGCTGGCCGGCACCGCGCCCGTCGCCGCGCCCCGACCGCACACCCCGGTGCCGCACCGTTCCGACGACGACAAGGCGGTGCTGCCCCTGACCCGGTACGTGGGGGGCCTGCACGCCCACAAGCACGTCCTGCCCGCCGTCGACGCCCCGCCGCCGCGGCCGCGGCAGGTCTCCCACGACGGCTACGCGTGGCTGTGCGTCCTGTACGGGCGGCTGTGGCTGGCGCTCGGCGAGCAGGACCTCATCCTGGGCGCCGGGGACGTGGCCGAGTTCGACGCCCGCACCGTTCACGGAGTCGCGAACGCCGGATCCGGTGGGCCGGTCGAGTACCTGATCCTGTTCGGGCCGCAGGGAGAGCGCCTACGACGGCGCACCCCAGCTCTCGGCCGCGGGGCCCGGTAGTACGGGAGCCCAGCAGCCACGCCCCCGCCGGTGCCTGCGGCGCCACCTCTCGGCGGCGTCCGCCTCGCGCACCGGGCGCGGGTTGTTGGGCATCTCGGCCACCTCGCAGGTGCACCCCCGGCCAAATGTGCTGCGCGAGCGGCGCCACCGGGGACCGCTGCCCGGACCGCTTCGGCCTGGCCCCCGGTACCGACGGCGGCGGTTAACGAAGGGCCACCCGCTGCCCGTTGCCGACCGTCGTCGGACTGACCTCGACGAGGCGGTCGCGTAGGGTGCGGTGGCGAGGGCCTCAAGGTCCGGGTTCGCAGCCCGACCTGCGGGGTCCTCTCCTCTTGTTCGGGCCGACGAGGCGTGAGGAACGGCTCGGCGGCCGTCCGATCCGGAAGGAAGACCATGGCACTAGAGGTTCTGCGGGCGCAGGAGAGAACACCCGCGCCGTGGAAGAACGGTGGAGGCGTCACCACCGAGGTGGCCGCCCGTCCCGAGGGAGCGGGGACCG
This sequence comes from Streptomyces sp. VTCC 41912, assembly GCF_045799175.1. Classification (NCBI taxonomy): domain Bacteria; kingdom Bacillati; phylum Actinomycetota; class Actinomycetes; order Kitasatosporales; family Streptomycetaceae; genus Streptomyces; species Streptomyces sp. VTCC 41912. The sequence goes on along the minus strand of NZ_JBJMAB010000043.1, from coordinate 31,186 downwards.
GCGATTTCCTCTGGCGCGTCAGCATCGCCGACGTCGCGCAGAGCGGACCGTTCTCCGTCTTCGAGGGCGTGGACCGGACCATCACCGTCGTCGACGGCCCCGGCATGGCCCTGACGGTCGACGGCACCCTGCACGTACTGGCCGCCCCTTACGAGCCGTTCGCCTTCCCCGGTGACTCCGACACGCAGTGCGAGCTGCTCGACGGCCCGATCGTCGACTTCAACGTCATGGTGCGGCGCGCCGAAGCGACGGCGCAGGTCCGGGTCGTGCGCGACCGCGTCGCGATACGACCGGAAGCCGGAACGTGCGTGCTCGCAGTCGTCCTGGACGGATCGGCCACCCTCGACCAGGAGTCCGTCCGCCTCGACCGCCTGGACGCCGCACTGCTGGCCGAGGGGGACGCCGACACCCTCGAAGTCGACGGCCGGCTCGCACTGGTCACCCTCACCCTCGCCGCCACCGACCGCAGTTCGGACTGACCCCGGGGGGCCCAACTGCCCCACCCTGTCCGTCGGCTGACCACCGGGGCCGAGACGAAGTCCGCCCCCTCCGAGCGCGACCGCCCCGGCGCGCTCGGCATGCCCTCCACGGCCTGACCACGGTCGCCGCCGGCCTCAGCGGACGATGCGGGCCGCGGTGACGACGAGCATCGAGGCGCTGACGTGGTAGACGACGAAGGCGCCGGCGACGGTGACTTGAACCTCCTCGGCTTCGACCGGCACGCTACCCGTTGCGGACCGCTCGGCAGGGCAAGCGCCCGACTGCCGGGGCGGGTGAGGCCGTTGGGGTGGACGGCCGTTTGCTGGGCCGAGGGGCACCGGCCGGTTCGGCCTGCGCCTTGCCGGTTCGTCGCCCGTTCCTCCCCGGACCGCCTCCCCGGGCGTCGCTGCGCGGCACCCGCGCACCGTGCTTCAGCCCAGCACCCGCCCGAGGAAGCCGCGCAGATAACCCGCGACGACGTCCAGGTGGCTCTCCAGCAGGAAGTGACCGCCGTTGATCAGGTGCACCTCGGCGTCCTTGGCGTCGCGGGCGAAGGCCCGCGCGCCGGCCGGGCCGAAGATTTCGTCGTTGCGGCCCCAGACGGCGAGCACCGGGACCTCGCTGGTGCGCAGGAACTCCTGCAGCAGCGGGTAGAGCGGGCGGTTGTTCGGGTAGTCGCGGAACAGCGCGAGCTGGACCTCGTCGTTCCCCTCGCGGGAGACGAGGGCGAAGTCGTGCTCCCAGGTGTCCGGGCTGACCAGGCTCGGGTCGGGCACGCCGTGCAGGTACTGCCAGCGGATGGCGTCGCGGCCCAGTGCGGCGCGGACGGCGGGTTCGGTGGCGGGCCCGGGGTCCGCCGCGTAGGCCCAGACGTCCGTCCAGAACGACTCGACGAAACCGTCCTCGTAGCCGTTGCCGTTCTGGGTGACGAGGGCGGTGATCCGCTCGGGGTGCCTGAGCGCGAGGCGCCATCCGATGGGGGCGCCGTAGTCCTGGACGTAGAGGGCGTAGCGGTCCAGGCCCAGGTGGTCGAGGAGTTGGGAGGTGACTTCGGCGAGGGCGTCGAAGGTGTAGGTGAACTCCCCTGCGAGGGGGGCGGCGGAGTGGCCGAAGCCGAGGTGGTCCGGCGCGATGACGTGGTAGTCGCCGGCCAGCAGCGGGATGAGTTCGCGGAACATGAACGAGCTGGTCGGGAAGCCGTGCAGCAGGACGATCGCGGGCGCGTCGGCGGGGCCGGCCGCACGGTAGAAGATCTCGTGGCCGCCGACGGTGGCGGTCCGGTGGTGCACCGAGCTCATTTCTAACCCCTTCAAGCCATTGAACCGGTCAGGTTCTCACCATGGCAGCACGAGAGGGACTAACCTGTCAAACAATTCAATCCGGTTAGAGGGGGTGGCGCCCGATGGACGCGCTGCTGGACCTGCTCAACAGCAGACCACTGATCAACGGCGAGGAACGGGACGCGCTCGGCGACCCGGCCGGCGGCAGGCGCTGGGCACGGGAGCACGGCGGCGAAGGCAGCCTCGCGGAACTGGCACTGCTGCGCCAGACACGGGACGCCCTGCGGGACGTGGTGCGCGGGGACAGCCCACCCGCCGTGTTGCGTCCGCTGCTCGAAGGGGTCCACCAGTTCCCGGAGGCCACTGCGGATGGCCTGCGATGGACGGTCGAGGCTCCCCCGCACGCGCGACTGGCCGTCGAGATGGTCCTCGCCTGGGACGCCGTCCAGAAGCAACTGCCCGGCCGACTACGCCCCTGCGCCAACGACGAGTGCCGGCTGTTCCTCCTCGACCGCAGCCGCGCCAACCGCGCCCGCTGGTGCTCCATGGCGGTCTGCGGCAACCGCGCAAAGGCACGCCGCCACTACGAACGCACCCGCTGACCCGGCCCGACTCCACTGACCGACGCGCCCCCCCGCGATTCGGCACGCCCGCATCCCCTCTGCGCCAAGAGCGCCTGCGCCCTGCCGTCCGATCACGCGGCCGCCTCGGCGGCTGGCGGAGCGGGCTGACGGTGGACACCGTTCGACGCACATGGGGCGTCGTCCGAGGGACGAGACGCCGTTGACCGGCCGAGGGTCGTACCTGCTAGCTTCTGCCGCGTGTTCACCTCATATTTACCAGGCGATTCCTGCGAACGGTTCTCTTGACCTGCTAAGCGGGACCCCCTCCGCACGCTGTCGCGGCCGGCGATGCTTTCCCGCTTCCCACCGCTCCGCGTCTCACGGCCGGCGCCGTGACGGTCTTCGCCGTCGATGCCGCCGACAGCCGCGCACGCCCCGCGTCCGCGTCCTCCCGCCCCCGACGTGGAGCCCTTCATGAGCACTCACGACACGCCGCCTGAAGCGCACACAGCGGTGGTTTCAGGTGATGGTCCTGAACGTGCGGTCGCACTCGGTGCGGCGGCCGTTGAGCTGGAGCGCCTCGTCTCCGCGTCGTCCCGGCGGCGCAGGGTGCCGCGCTGGCTCCGACGCGCCACCGGGCCCGTGCTCCTACTGGTGCTGTGGCAGGTGCTCAGCGCCACCGGCGTGCTCCAGTCGGACGTCCTCGCCTCCCCCGGCACCATCGCCCGAACCGCGGGCGGGCTGTTCGCGGACGGCACGCTGCCGTCCGCGATGGCGGTTTCGGTGCAACGCGTGGCCGTCGGGCTGGTGTCGGGCGTGGTGGTCGGGGTCGGGTTGGGGCTGCTGTCCGGGCTGATGCGGACGGGCGAGGATCTGATCGACGCCGTGGTGCAGATGCTGCGCGCGGTGCCGTTCGCCGGCCTCGTCCCGCTGCTGATCGTCTGGCTGGGCATCGGCGAGACCGTGAAGGTGGCGCTGATCGCCCTCGCCGCGGCCTTCCCGCTGTACCTCAACACCTATGCCGGGATCCGCGGGGTGGACGACCAGCTGATCGAGGCCGGGGCCACGTTGGGCCTGGGCCGCTGGGGGCTGATCCGCCACGTCGTGCTGCCCGGGGCGCTGCCCGGCGCCCTGACCGGGCTGCGTTTCGCGTTGGCCTCGGCGTGGCTGGCCCTCGTCTTCGGCGAGACGGTCAACGCCAGCGACGGCATCGGCTTCCTGATGGATCAGGCCCGTGAGTTCTACCGCACCGACGTCATCGTGGTCTGCCTGATCGTCTACGCCTTCCTCGGCCTGGCAGCCGATGTCGTCGTCCGCACACTGGAAAGGCTGTTGCTGCAATGGCGACCGACGTTCACGGGGAAGTGACCGCCGACCGGGCGGTCGTCGAGATCAACGGGCTGACCCGGTCCTTCGACGGCCGGGCCGTCCTCGACGAGCTGGATCTCACGGTGCGGTCCGGCGAGTTCGTGGCCCTGCTGGGGCGCAGCGGCTGCGGCAAGAGCACGCTGCTGCGGGTGCTGGCCGGGCTCGACCGGGACATCGACGGCAGCGTACTCGTGCCGCGTCGCCGGGCGGTGGCCTTCCAGGCACCCCGACTGATGCCGTGGAAACGCGTCTGGCGCAACGTCGTGCTGGGCCTGCCGGGTCGCCCCGCGCGGGAGACCGCGGTACGGGCGCTGGCCGAGGTGGGTCTGGAGCACCGAGCGGATGCCTGGCCCAAGACGCTCTCCGGGGGCGAGGCCCAACGCGCGTCACTGGCACGGGCGTTGGTCCGCGCACCGGACCTGCTGCTGCTCGATGAGCCGTTCGGCGCACTCGACGCGCTCACCCGGATCAAGGCGCAGCAGCAGGTCGCCGAGGTGTGGCAGCGCAGGGGCTGCGCCGTGCTGCTCGTCACCCATGACGTGGAGGAGGCGCTGTTGCTGGCCGACCGGGTCCTGGTGATGCAGGACGGCGTCATCGCCCATGAGCAACCGGTGGACCTCCCGCGCCCGCGCGACGTGGGCGCGCCGGAGTTCACCGTGCTGCGTGCCGGGCTGCTGGCCGAACTCGGCGTGGTGGCGCCCCAGTCCCCCCACTGACCGCCCCGCCACATCCTACGAATCGAAGAGAGACTCCCGTGAAACGACGCTTCGTCGGCGCTTTGCTCATCCCGTTCGCCCTGCTGGCCACGGCCTGCGGAGGGAAGTCGGCAGACGCCCGCACCAGCACCACGCTCGACGTCGGTGACCAGACGGGCGGCGACCGGGCCATGCTGGAGGCCTCGGGCGAACTGAAGGACCTGCCGTACAAGATCAACTGGTCGACGTTCGCCTCCGGGCCGCTGCTGCTGGAAGCCCTCAACGCCAAGGCGATCGACCTCGGCTGGACCGGAAACACGCCACCGGTGTTCGCCGCCTCGTCCGGATCGAAGATCACCGTCGTGGGCGCGATGCACAGCTCGGTGGCGGGCACGGCCATCCTGGTGCCGCACGACTCGCCGCTGAAGAGCGTCCAGGACCTCAAGGGCAAGAAGATCGCGGTGATGCAGGGCACCACCGGGCACGACCTGCTGCTCGCCGCACTCAAGCGGGCCGGCTTGTCGATCCACGACGTCAACGTCGGCTACCTGCAGTCCGCCGAGGCGAAGACCGCGTTCAAGCGCGGAGACGTCGACGCCTGGGCGGCGGCGGACCCGACCACCACCCAGGCACTGGACGGCGACCACGCCCGCGTCCCCTCGGCACGGACCCTGCCCACGGGCGGTACCGGCCGGCCCCTAACCGACCGGCACGCCGACGGCGGCGGGAGCCCGGCGGTCCCGCACCGCGCCGGAAGGCGGGTCCGTTCGCCCGGCGGCCCTGACGCAGATCGTCCGGGCCGCCGGGCGCCGGGCGTGGGGCGTCGGACCCCCGTCGGCATACCCCTCCGGGTATTCTGTGCAGGGCAGGACCCACCCATGAGAAGGGAACGATCTCCATGAGCGCTGCCCCCGAACTCACCCCGGACGAGGCCCGCGCCCGCCTGGCCTCGCTGATCGTCATCGACGTGCGCACGCCCGGCGAGTACGCCACCGGCCACCTCCCCGGCGCGCACAACGTCCCCCTCGACCACCTCGACGCGGCACTGGGCGCCCTGAAGAGCGCGGCCGACCGCGACGAGCTCCTCGTCGTCTGCGCCTCCGGGGTCCGCTCCGCCCAAGCTCACCGGCGGCTGGCCGAGCACGGCGTCCGGGCCCGCACGCTCGCCGGCGGCATCGACGACTGGGCCCGGCTCGGGCACGACGTGCACCGTCCCGCACGGGCCCGCACCGCCTGGGCGATGGAGCGGCAGGTCCGTCTCGCCGCCGGCTCGCTCGTGCTGGCCGGCCTGCTCGTCGGGCGGCGCCGGCCCGCCGCCCGTTGGTTGTCCGCGGGCGTCGCCGGGGGCCTGGTCTTCTCCGCCGTCACCGACACCTGCGGCATGGCCCGCGTGCTCGCCAAGCTCCCCCACAACCGGCCCCGCGCCGTCGATCTCGACGCCACGCTCGCCGCCCTCGGCGGCTGAGGCCGCTCGCCTGGACGTCCCGCCCCCTCCCTGTGTTAAGAAAGCGTCAAGGGAAAGTCAAGAAGAACGCAGCGAGGAGTGGGGAACGCGTGACGGGGCGGGAGCTGCCCGAGGAATTCCTGGCCGGGTACGCGGGGGTCCTCACCGATGTGGCACGGACCGGGCGGCGGCTGAATCGCGAGGAGCTCCAGGCACGCCGCGCCGCGGGCGAACGGGCCGCGGAGGCGGGGCACAGCCTGCGGGTGCTGGTCAATGCGCATCTCGCCGTCGCCCGGGCGGCGTGGCCGCGGTCCGCCTCGGCACCGGCCGACAGCGTGCTGGCCGCGCTCGCCCAGGCGGTGGACGCGCTGGCCGGCGGCTACGAGCGGGCCCAGCACCTCGCGGTGCGCCAGGAGGAGGCCGCGCGGCGGGAGTTCATCGACGACCTGCTCTACGGGGGCAGCGACCTGGGGCGGCTGGCGGAGCGGGCGGAACGTTTCGGGCTGCGGCTCTCACACGCCCACGCCGTCGCGGTGGCCGAGGGCCCGGCGGCGTACACGGACGCCGACCCGGTGGCCCGGCGGGTGGACCGGGCCCTGGTGGGGCGGTTCGGGGACCGGCAGCTGCTGCTGACCACGAAGGAGGGCCGGCTGATCTGCATCGCCCCGGGCGATCCGGCGCAGGTGCTGGCGCACTTCGCGCACGAGGCGCGCGAGGCCACCGCCGGCGGCCGGGTGGCGGTCGGCCGGACGCACGGCGGCGCCCGGGGCATCGTCCAGTCCTACGAGGAGGCGCTCAACGCGCTGGAGCTGGCCGAGCGGATGGGGCTCGACGACCCCGTACTGCGCGCCGCCGACCTGCTGGTCTACCCGGTCCTCACCCGGGACCGGCAGGCGATGGCGGACCTGGTGCACAGCACGCTGGGCCCGCTGCGGGAGGCCCGGGGCGGGGCCGGGCCGTTGTTGGAGACCCTCGCGGTGTACTTCGACTCGGGGTGCATAGCGGCGGAGGCGGCCCGGCGGTTGTCGCTGAGCGTGCGGGCGCTGACCTACCGGCTGGCGCGGGTGCACCAGCTCACCGGCGCCGACCCCGCCGACCCGGTGCACCGGTACACCCTGCACACGGCCGTGATCGGCGCCCGGCTGCTGGACTGGCCCACCCAGGAGATGTGACCCGGGAAAGGCGTTCCGGGAGCCGCGCGCGGGCGGACGGCCTGCGGGCCGTCAGTGGAGGACGCCGAGGACGAGCAGGACCGCGCCGGCCAGGGCGGCGAGACCGGCGCCGATGCCGTAGCCGAGCACCCGGTTGTTCTCGGCGCGCAGCAGTTCCTCCTCGGACTTGACCCGTCCTGCGCACCTCCGTCGCCCACGGCCGGACCGGCGGGCGCGCCGCCGTGCTCGGCATCCTGGCCGGGTGCCCGGCCTGGGGCGCGGCCACCGCCACCAATCTGCTCAACCCCAAGGCAGGCATCTTCTCCATGAGCCTGATCCCGCAGTTCGTGCCGCACGGCGCCCCGGTGTTCCGCACGACGCTGCTGCTCACCGCGGTCGACGTGCTCGAACTGGCGCTGTGGTACTGGATCGTCACCACGACCGCGGCCGCCCTGGGCGAGCGGGTCCGCCGCCCGTCGTTCCGACGGCGGATGGAGCAGGTCAGCGGCATCGCCTTTCTGGGGTTCGCCGCCAACCTGCTGCTCGCGGAACGGGCCCAGCGGGGCCGTCCGGCTCAGGCCGCGCCCTGCTCCTTGCGGCGCCGGAGGGCGAAGAAGGTGCCGGTGGCGCCGGCCGCGACCGCGGCGGCGGCGATGCCCACGGGCATGACGGGGAAACCGGACTGCTCGTCGACGGCCGCGGCGTTCTGCATCGCGGGGCCCGCGGTGATGCTGGTCCGGACCGGCTTGACCGGGCGGATCGGGCCGACGCTCTTCACCGAACCGTCGGCGTTCAGCAGCACCTGCTTGCCGTTGGGGTGCCGGAAGTCGAACATCGAGGTCAGTGCGCCGGCACGGGCGTCGAACGAGGCGTCACCCAGGCGTCCGGTGTGCCAGTTGTCCTCGATGAACTTGATGATCGAGGTCTGCTCGGTGGCCGTGTGGTCGATGTGGTTGGTCTTGCTGTAGGGGGAGATGACCAGCAGCGGCTGCCGGGTGCCCGGGCCGCAGCGGTCCTGGTAGCCGCCGGCGGCCGCCGGCCCGGACTGGCAGGCCGGGCTGTCGGTGGACTTGCCGTTGGAGCCGGCGGCGGTGTCCTTGGAGCCGTTGCGCGGCTTGGCGAAGGCGTGGTCGTACCAACCGTCGGAGTCGTCGTAGGCGACGACGACGGCGGTGTCCTTCCACTGGGGCGCCTGCTGGATGCGGTTGATCTGGTCGACGAGGAAGTGCTGTTCGTCGATCGGGTCGGAGTTGCCGGCGTGGCCGTCCTGATAGGCCGGGGCCTTGAGGAAGCTGACGGCCGGGAGCTTGCCGGCACGCAGGGCCGCGTCGAAGTCGGTCAGGTCGTAGTTGTGGTTGGCCTGGCCGGCGTGCCCGATCTCGTCGACGCTCTTGGGCGGCAGGTGGTGCGGGTTGGCCGTGGACTTGTAGTACTGGAACGGGGCGTGGTGCGGGCTGTAGTCGACGACGGCCGCTCCCCCGACGTTGGCGTGGGTGGTGCCGCCGCACTTGGCGTAGTGGCCCTGCTGGCCGTCCCACGCCGTGCTGGGCCGGAAGCCGCCCTGGAACCAGCCCCAGCTGACGTTGCGGGCGTTGAGCAGGTCACCGATGGTGCGGCCCTGCATGGCGGCGAGTGCGCTCTTGCCGGTGTGGTCCTTGTTCGCGCAGTCGTCGTAGGCCGGATCCGGGTCGTTGATCATTGTGCCGACGCCCTTGGCGTCGGGCGACTGGACGGCGTAACCGTCCGGCTTGGCGGTCTGCCGGGGGTTCTCGGTGCCCGAGGCCGGGTCGGTGGAGATCACGCCGTGCGTCTGGCCGGATACCAGGTTGATGGCGCCCGGGGTGGAGGGGCCGTAGACCGAGCCGAAGGAGCGGTCGTTGAGGGCGTAGTGCTGGGCGTAGTTCCACAGGCCGGTGACGGTGTTGCCGTCGTAGTAGTCCATCACCAGGCCGGGCTCGCCGAAGAGGCCGCCGGAGCACTTCCCGGAGTCGGTGTTCTGCACGAACGCGTCGGCCTTGCCGCCGTTGTAGGCGTACTGCTCGGGGCCGTACTCGTGGTTCTGGTCGCAGGTCATGGCCTGCTCGGGGGTGAGCCGCTTGGGGAGGTACTGGTTCGGGTTGTGCTTGAGCAGCCCGGCGGTGCGCAGGTTGTCGACGTCCCGGGGGGTCTTCGGCGACGGGGTGAACTTCGTCCCGTCGGTGTTGGCCGCCTGGGGGTAGGTGGCGAAGTAGTGGTCGAACGAGATGTTCTCGTCGAAGAGGACGACCACATGCTTGATGGGGGTGGCGGTGCCGGAGGGACCCGGGTGCGGGCCGCCGGCGGCCAGGGCGGGGGCTCCCCCACCCAGCGCGGCGAGCGCCACGGCGCCGGTCACGGCCCCCACGATCCGTATCGCTTGGCTCTTTCCCCTGATGGCCATCTGCTTCTCATCCTCCGGGCGGTTTCCGGTTGCTCCGTACGGCCGGATGCTCTGCCGGACGGACGGCGGCGGGGCAGAGCCATGATGGCGGGTGGGTGAACACCGGGTCAGGTATCCAGGGGCAAAGCTTGACCGGCTGTTGACCCTCGGGGCCTCGGGTGGCTCGTGCCTCCGTTGTACGCGAGCGGGGGGCCGGGTGCCGGGCGACCGGGCCGGGGCCGCTACGCCAAGAGGGCCCGTCCGTACCAGTCGGCGCGGTCCCGTACGCCCGGCAGCGCGAAGAAGTAGCCGCCGCCGAAGGGCGTGACGTAGTCGACCAACGGCTCCCCCGCCAGGCGCCGCTGGACGGTCTCGAACTGGCGGGCCAGGTCCTGCTGGTAGCAGCAGAAGAGCAGGCCCATGTCGAGGTTGCCGTTGCCGTCCATCCCGCGGTCGTAGTTGTAGGCGCGGCGCAGCAGCCGCTGGTCGGTGGTGTCGGCGGTGCGCGGATTGGCCTTGCGGATGTGGCTGTCCAAGGGGATGACGTCGCCCTTGGGGTCGCCGGGGTAGTCGGGGGCGTCGTACTCGTCGTTGCCGTCGAGCGGGGCTCCGGTCTCCCGGGCCCGGCCGAACATCCGCTCCTGCTCGGTCAGCGAGACCCGGTCCCAGAACTCCACCAGCATCCGGATCAGGCGGACGACCTGGTAGCTGCCGCCGACCGCCCAGTCCGGCTCGCCCGCGCCCGGGCCGACCCAGACCAGGTTCGTCATCTCGCGGGCCGAGCGGGCGTCGGGGTTGGCGGTGCCGTCCTTGAAGCCGAAGAGGTTGCGGGGGGTGCCGGTGGGGCGGGGCGGGCTGGCGAAGCCGTCCAGCCGCCAACGGACCTGGAGGCCGCCGCGGGTGTGCCGGGCGACGTCGCGCAGGGCGTGCAGCACGGTGTCGGTGTCGTCGGCGCACAGTTGGAGGCTCAGGTCGCCGTGGCACCAGTCCGGCTGGAGGTCGTCGTCGGGGAAGGCCGGCATGGTGGTGAGGCGGCGGGGGGCGCGGGCGTGCAGGCCGAACCGGTCGTCGAAGAGCGCGGCGCCGACCCCGACGGTGACCGACAGCGCACCGGACGGGAGTTGGGGGCCGAGGAGGCCGGAGTCGGCGGGCGGTCCGGTGATGCCGAGCGGGTCCGGGACACCGCCGCCGGTGAGGAAGCGGGTCCGTTCGGTGAGGGTGCGCAGCAGGTCGGCCAGGTCCCGGCGGCCCTCGGCGGTGACGTCGAAGGCGACGAACGCGGTGACCCGGCGGGGCGGGGTGAGGACGGCGGCCTGGTGCGGCCCGTGGAAGGGCACGGCGGGCGCGGCGCCGCCGAGGGGTGCGGCGCCGGGCAGCGGGAGCTGCGGGACGGGGCCGCCGGCGCCGGAGGGGGCGCGGGCGGGCGCGGCGGCGCCGCCGGCCGCGAGTCCGGCGCCGGCCAGTGCCGCGCCGCGCAGGAACCCGCGCCGCGCGAGGCGGCGGGCGTCCTTGGCGCCGTCGTCCGTCGTACCGTCGCCGCCGTGCCGGGCGTCGTTCACACCGTCCTCCGCGGATCGCACAGGGTGGCCACCGAGGCCAGCCGCTCCACCAGATCGCCCACCGCCGCGTTGGTCCGCTCCCGGTCGGAACGCTTCAGGTCGCCCGGCGGCTGCCAGCCACCGCCCTTGCGGAAGCCGTCGAGGAGTCGTTCGGTCCGCGTCAACTCCCGCTCCAGCGAGGGGAGTTCCGGATAGCGGGTGGTGAGCAGCGGGTGGAGCCGGGCGAGTACCGCGCGGGTGCCGTCGAGGTTGGCGCGGGCGGTGGCGAGGTTGCTGCCGCTGCCGTAGTCGGTGCGTCCGGTCAGCTCGAACTGCGCGGTGTTCTCCAGGATTTCGTGGGCCCGCAGGCCCAGCGCCGCCGGGTCCATCCGGGCCTGGGACCAGTCGTCGCGCAGGGCGCGGACGGCGTCGGCGAGCGCGCCGGCCGGGGCGCGCAGTCCGGCGGCCGACTCGCCGTGCCACAGGCCGTACTCGACGCGGTGGAACCCGGTGAAGCCGGGGTCGTGGACGCCGCCCGGCAGTCCGGCCGTGGTCCCGTTGATCTTCTTGTCCGCGTCGCCGAACGCACCGTAGGCGGCGCCCAGTCGCTCGTAGGCGAGGTGGGCGGGCAGCCAGGCGGCGCGGGCGGCCGGCAGGTCGCCGCCGGTGAGCGCGGCACGCAGGGCGTCGGTCCGGTGGACGAGGTCGTCGAGGCCGCCGGCGACCCACTTCTGGTAGTCGATCGCCGGGGCGATCAGGTCGTGTTGGGTGATCGGTGCGGCGGCGGGCCCGGCGGCGCCGCCGCCGGCGACGCGGACGGTGGGGCCGGTGGTCGCGTTGGCGTCGTCGGGCAGGCAGGTGAAGGCGTACGCGCCCGGGCCGAGCCGGACCCGGAGTCGGCGGGTGGTGCCGGGGCCGATGCCCTCCACCTCGCCGTAGACCGGGCCGCCGCCGGCACCGCGGAGGTAGACCTCGGCGGCGCGGCTGGAGGTGTTGCGGAGGTCGAAGACCTGGGTGCCGGGACGGGGGTGTCGCCAGCCGCGGCCGCAGTCGCCCGGGGAGATCTCGACGGTGGTGTGCGGCAGCCCGTCGGCGGTGGCCGGGGCGTCCGGGCCGGCGCCGGCAGTCAGCGCGGCCGCGGTGATCGCACCGGCCACGACCACGGCGCCGCCGGGGCCCCAGACGCGCGGTGACCGCAGTCGCCGCAGGCCGGCTCGTGGCACGGGGCCTCCTGGGGGCGTACGGGACGGATCGGGGGCGGGAGGGATTCGCGGTCGCTCCGCCGCACATGCTAGGCAGCCGCGGCGCCGCCGAACATCCTTCCGGCGTGCTGGACACCAAGAGTTTCCCCTGGTTTCACTTCCCGGCCGGGCAGCGCGCGGGCGGCCGGGCGGCTCGGGCGGGCGGCCGGGCGGCTCGGGCGGGCGGCCGGGCTCCGGTCGGTCGCGGGAATTCCACGGGCCAGGGGGATGAACCTACCGCTCCACTTAACCGTCTACAGTCCTGTAGACATTTAGCGAGCAGGGAACGCGCGCCACCGTGCGCCAGAAGGGCGGAACATGACGATCGGACAGCCGGACGGCACGGCGGTGGCACCCCCCGGGCCCGCCGGGGCGCCCGCGCACACGACGGCGCCCGGCCGACGCCTCGGCGTCCCGGCGGGCCGGAGCAAGGTCCCCGAGGTCGCGGTCCTGTTCTGGGTGGTGAAGATCCTCACCACCGGCATGGGCGAGACCGCCTCGGACTACTTGGGACGCACGCTCGGGCCGATACCCGCCGGCGCCCTGGGCTTCGCGGGGTTCGCCGTCGCGCTGGTGGCGCAGTTCCGTTCGACCCGCTACCGGGCCGGGACCTACTGGACGGCGATCGTCATGGTGAGCGTCTTCGGCACGATGGCCGCCGACGTCGTCCACGTCATCGCCGGCGTCCCCTACCTGGTCTCCACCCTCGCCTTCGCGGTGGCACTCGCGGTGATCCTCTTCGCCTGGCACGCCACCGAGGGCACGCTCGCCATCCACAGCATCCGCACCCGGCGCCGCGAGGTCTTCTACTGGGCGACAGTGCTCGCCACCTTCGCCCTGGGCACCGCCGTCGGCGACCTCACCGCCGGCACCCTGGACCTCGGGTACCTGCCCTCGGGCCTCGTCTTCGGCGCGCTCATCCTGGTGCCGGCGCTCTCCGGACGGTTCCTCGGGCTGAACGCGGTCGCCGCGTTCTGGGGCGCCTACGTCCTGACCCGCCCGCTGGGCGCCTCGTTCGCCGACTGGATGGGCGTCTCGACCGCCCGCGGCGGCCTCGGCTGGGGCACCGGACCGGTCACCCTGGCCCTCACCGTGCCCATCGTGCTGCTCGTCGGCTACCTCGCGGTGAGCAGGAGGGACACACCGCGGGAAGCGGCCGACGGCGCCTAGGGCGCCCTAGCGGATCGCGACCAGCACGCAGCTGTCGCCGAACTGCCACACCGGGACCACATGGCCGAAGCCGGCCGCCCGCAGCAGGGCGGCGTGGTCGGACACCGACAGACCGTTGTCCACCCCGCCGCCCTCCTCGCCGGCCGGCGCACTCAACCGGCGGCGCCGTTCGGCGAGCGGTTCGGCCAGCTCCGGCTCCGCCTCCACCGCCGCCCACCAGGATTCCCAGTCCTCGTGGTCGCCGTCCCGCAGCCGCTCCGCGCGCCGGCGCCCGACGTGCGCGGCGAGCGCCCCGGCCACGGCCCCGGACTGCGGCAGGTGGTCGCCGTTGACCAGCGCACCGCCGGGCCGCAGCAGCGCGGCGAGTTGGACGTAGGTCCGGCGCAGCACGGGCTCGGGGAGGTAGTGCAGCGCGGTCGTCGACACGGCGGCGTCGAGCGGGCGGCCCAGCGCCAGCGCGTCCGTCCAGCCGTCCGCGCCGATCTCCGCGTCCACGTAGCGGGCGGCCGACGCGTGGTGGGTGCGGGCCAGTTCCAGCAGCAGCGGGTCCATGTCGACCCCGACGACCTCGGCGCGCGGCAGCCGCTCGGCGAGCCGGGCGGCGAGCGAGCCCGGGCCGCAGCCGAGGTCGACGACCAACGGCCGGCGCTGGCCCAGCGTCACGTACTCGACGACGTCCGCGATCACCGTGAACCGCTCCTCGCGGTCGATGGCGTACCGCCGTTGCTGCCGCTCCCAGCGCTCCACCCACCACTCCGCGACGGCCATGCTCAGCCCCATCTGGTCGCACCACCCCATCCGTTCCCACCCGCGCCCTACGAGCGATCACGAGGCTACAGGTGGAAACGGTTTCCATTAGCCATAGGGGCTCGCTTTCACTCCGGAGAGGGACCGCGCGGCATCGTTGCAGGGCAGAGGCGTTTTCGGGTCAGCAAGACAGCAGGGGGCGACTCCGGTCCACTCAACCGTCGCCGTCTTTCAGCATGCGACGCCGTGCCGCCACACGCCACCACGCGGACGAGTTCTTCTTCACGAGGGCCTCTCACTGCCGACCCCACGCGGGCCCCGAGCACATGCTCAAGTGCCCCGATGGGCAGCCCATGTGGCCTCCTCGCCTGCGCGCTCATCGGCTCTCTCCCCCCCGCGCTCCGGGCGGCGCCGTCGTCCGGCGCGTCAGGGTTGGTGATGGGTTCGTGCGCCGGGTGGGTGGTGGCGGGGGGCGCGCCAGAGTGTGCTCGGGTTGGTGAAGTCCCAGGCGAATGGCCGGATGAGGGGGTGTGGGAGGTGTCTCAGGGCCCAGCTCGCGCATGTGTAACGGCGGTTGGGGATGCTGACGTAGCGGCCACGGGCCAGGTCGCGCAGGGCGGTGGCAACCACGTGTCCGGGGCTGAGCCAAGCCCAGGAAGGAAGGTTGGGCGTGGCGAGCTGGTTGCGGTCGAAGAAGCCGGTGGTGACGGAGCCGGGCAGGAGCGTCATCATGCGGACGCCGCTGGTGACGACCTCCCTGATGCCACTGTCGTCCGCTGCCTGCTCGTACCCGCCGCCATGTCCCTCGCCGGCCGCTGGAACTGGTGGTCTCCCCTGGACCGCGGTGACTCCCACGCAGCGAGCCTTTCCGCTGCGCCGACGCTCCAGGACTGAGGCGGGGCCCGTGGGGTTCCCACAGCAGGAGCCCCACGCCACCGCTGCCCTCACCCGAAACGAGCGGGGTGAGGGCAGCTGCCTTTCAGCCCAGCGCTCCCCCGGGTGCCGCCAGCCACTCCGGCCTCCCCCTCGAAGGACGCCTTCGCCGGGCCGCTGCGCCCTCCGCTCCGGTCCGTCACCCCGACCCCTCGGACACGTCAGTGGACCATGTTCCACATCTGGTACCGGTTGGTGTGGTTGTAGCAGGTGGTCTTGGCGACCGGGGCGCCCTGCGGGTGGCCCTGGGCCCACAGCAACTGGTTGTAGTGTCCGTCCTGCCCGCGATCCAGGCAGAGCACCTCGTTGAGGTTGGAGTCCGCCTGGTAGTTGGCGAACTGCCAGCTGTTGCGAGGATTGCCGGAGCTGTTGCCGACCCAGGTCATGTTCCACTGGTCGTGGTAGTCGCTCGAATTGCACCCGGCCGCGCGGGTTGCGAACCAGCCACTGGGATCCGAGACGGCATGCGACCACTGGACTCGAAGGCAGTTGCCCTCCTTGCGATGGACGATCTGCACCCGGTCGTAGTAGCCCCCGACGTTGCCGTCGTAGGACACGACGTTCCACCGCTGCCACGGATTACCGGGCTGGCACGGATTGGTGTAGACGTCGCCGCCATTGGAGTCCAGGCAGTAGCCGGTGGCGTAGTCCTGGAGCATCACGTTGTACTGGTAGGTGTTCGCTTGGGCGGTGCCCCCTGTTCCCGCCACTGCCGCGGTCGCCAGCACGCCGGCCACCAGCGCCGATCTCACCCTTGGATTCACCGAGAGCCCCTTCTCCTCGAACCTCAGTGGTTTTCACGAGAACCCTGGCAGGCAAGCGAACAGGCGAGTAGATGACGGGAGGTCAAGAAACGGTTCATTCCACTCTCGGCACCCGCGCGCTCAGCCCGCCGGAAGCTCCGGACCGCACCTCCAACCTCCAACCTCCGCCCGCCACCCGCCTCCGCCTGGCCGCCATGCCCTCCACCGCCTCCGCATGCGGCCGATCGGCGCGCCTGCCGCGACGGCCAGGGCGGCCTCGTTGACCCGCTCGGCGAGCAGCCGGCACCCGTCGTGTTCGGCGTGCGGGTTGACGGAGTGTCAGATATGAGCGCCTCCCCCGGACACCAGTCCCCCCAGCACACCCCAACTCACCAGCCACACCACGAACATGACAACTCCGTCCGGCATGCCCATGGACCTCCGGGCCAACCCAACGCTACGTTCCGGGCCATGCGCTTACGGACCCTCCTGCTGGCCACCGCCCTGGCCGCAGCCGCCACCCCCACGGCAGCCGCCGCCCCCGGTGCCACCACCTACTACCTCGACTGCCGGCACGGTGACGACACCGCGACCGGCACCTCCCCCACCGCCCCCTGGCGCACCCTCGCCCAGGCCAGCGCCCACACCTACGCCCCCGGCGAGCGCCTGCTCCTCAAGCGCGGTACGCAGTGCGAAGGCACACTCGCGCCCAAAGGAAAGGGCGCGGCAGGAGCGCCCGTCCAGATCGACGCCTACGGGAGCAAGAGCGCGAGCAAGCCGCACATCGAGGGCGGGGGCGCCCGCGCGGCGCTCCTCCTCGCCAACACCGAGCAGTGGGAGATCCGCAACCTCGACCTGTCCAACACCGGCCCCGACACCACCACCGACCGCCGCGCGGGCCTCTACGTCGAGCTCACCGACTACGGCGTCGCCCATCACTTCGCCGTCGAGGACCTCGACGTCCACGACGTCAAGGGGGCCGACTTCAAGGACCCGGACCCGAGCGGCGGGATCCTCTTCACCGTCAAGGGGTCCAAGACCCCCACCCGCTTCGACGACCTCCGCGTCAACCGCTCCACCGTCCGCCACGTCGACCGGACCGGCATCGCCACCTCCTCCACCTGGAACCGCAAGGCCGGCGTCGGACAAATCCAGTCCACCGGAGTCGTGTTCACGCACAACAAGGTGTACGACGTCGGGGGCGACGGCATCGTCGTACAGAAGTCGCGCGGCGCCCTCGTCGAGCACAACTACGTCAACGGGTTCAACATGCGCTCGACCGGCTACAACGCCGGCGTCTGGGCCTGGGACTCGGACGACGTGCTGTACGAGTACAACGAGGTCACCGGAGGCCACGGGACGCAGGACTCCATGGCATACGACATCGACGGCGGCAACAACCGCAACGTCTACCGGTACAACTACAGCCACGACAACGAGGGCGGATTCCTGCTCGTCTGCAACGCCGCAGGCATGGTGAGCAGCGGGAACCGCGTCCACGACAACATCAGTGTCAACGACCGGAACACGGCCTCGCCCTACGGCGTCGTCTCCGTCGTGTGCGGCGCTTCCACCGATACGCGCGTCTACCGCAACACCCTCGTCACCAACCGATCCGACACCGCACTCGTCTCCGACAACGGCCCCACCGGCGTCACCTTCGAGGACAACATCTTCGTCGGCGCGACCGGCCAGGGCTCCCCCCTCCGCGACACCGCCAGCACCTACCGCAACAACCTCTACTGGCACACCGACCAGCCCCGCGATGCCACGGGCGTCCGCGCCGATCCGCTGCTCAGGTCCACCCAGCCGGGCACCCCGGACGACGTACGCCTGAAGGACGGCTCACCCGCGCGCGGGGCCGGGTCCGCCAAGGCGGGCGGGAACGACGCAACCGCGTACGACTACTTCGGCAATCCGATTCCGGACCCGCCCAACATCGGCGCGGATCAGTCGAGTTGAGCGGGACGAGCCTGTAGGCGCGGGGAGCGCTCCGCCCGGTTCCCGCGACGCAGGGTGCGTGACCACACCCGCGGACTACCGGGCCCGGTCGGCCGCCCATGCGACGGTGGCAGAGTCGCACTCCTCTGCTCGTATGCAACGGTCGCCAGTGTCAGTCGTCAGGAGAGGCGCCCACCACGGAGCACGGTCCCGAGGCGACGCGGAACGGGCACGGCACGGCACTCATCTCAGGGAAGCGAGCACCGCGAGCAACCGGTCGATCTCCTCTGGGGTGTTGTAGACGTGCAGGCTGACCCGTACGGAGCTGGTCCGCTCGTCCGCACCCGCCTGGCAGTGGCCGTCCGTGCGCACCATGAACCCGTGGCTGAAGAGGATGAAGCCGAGGTCGCGCGCGCCGATGTCGCGGTGGCGGAAGGTGACGATCCCGCAGCGCTGCTGGACCGGTGCGTCGGCGGCCAGACTGCGCTGGCAGCCCAGCACGTCGTACGCGTCGAGGTGGCGCAGCCCCTCGGACAGCCGGGCCGCCAGTGCGACCGTCCACTGCCCGATCCGGTCGGTGCCCGCTGCGGTCAGCCAGTCCAGCGCCGCCGCCAGGCTCGCGATGCCGGTGGTGTTGGGACTGCCGCGCCAGCCGCCCGGGCGCAGCTCCGGGCCCCGGGTCTGCCGCGCCCAGAGCGCCCCGGAGCCGGGCAGTGCCAGCGCCTTGTGCCCGGAGAACGCCACGAAGTCCACGTCGAGGTCGGCGACCGAGACCGGCAGGTGGCCGACGCTCTGCGCGGCGTCCAGGCAGATCGGCACGTCCGGCCCGACCGCGCGGCGGATGAGGTGCACGTTCATGTTGCCGCCGTAGACGTGGTGGACGTGGGTGGCGGCCACGAAGCGGGTGCGGGGGCCGACGAGTCGGGCCAGCGCCGCCGGATCGTAGTCCCCGGAGGAGGACTGGTACGGCAGCTCCCGCACCCCGATCCGCACGCCCTGCCGCTCCAGCAGGCGCTGCGCCTCCAGCCAGGGCTCCAGGTTGGCCTCGTGGTCGGCGAACGGGACCACGATCTCGTCGCCGTCCGCGAGGAGCCCGGGCAACCAGTCCCGGGCGACCAGGCGCAGCCCCTCGGTGGTGCCGCTGGTGAAGTGGACCGCCGACCGCGCCGGATCCGGGTCGCCGAGGAAGCCCTTGATCCGCTCCCGGACGTCGGCCACCAGCGCGGTGGAGGCGTTGGCCCACGGGTAGGAACCGCGGCCGGCGTTGGCGTGCGCGGCGGTCAGGTGGTCCTGGACGGCGTCGAGGACGGCCTGCGGCTTCTGGCCGGTGGCGGCGCTGTCCAGGTAGGCCAGCTCCGGGTTGGCGGCGATGATGGGGAACTGGGCACGCAGGGCGCGCTGCCACGGCCCCAGCTCCGCGAGGAGCGCGGCACCCTGCCCGTGCGCGGCGATCGGGGCCATCGCGGTCAGTCCCGGACCAGCGGCGCGCCGGCGTCCCGCCAGGCGATGACGCCCCCGGTGAGGCTGCGGACGTCGGGATGGCCCATCCGGGTCAGCAGGGCGGCGTAGCGGGCGGACTGCTCGCCGACGGGGCAGACCAGCAGCACCGGCTGCCGGGTGCTGAACGGCAGCCCGCCCCGCACCAGTTCGTCGAAGAGCTCGTCCACGATGTTGATCGCTCCCTCGATGTGCAGTGCGGCGTACGCGAACGGACTGCGCAGGTCGACGACGAGCGGGCGGTCCCGCTCGATCCACTTCTGCGCGTCCGGCGTCTCGACGGCCGGGGCCGCGGCGATCTCGGCGTCGGTCAGGTCGGCCGGGTCGTTGCGGCGGGGCGGCTGCCGGAACAGGTCGGGGCGGCGGCGCTTGGTGTAGCTGAGGTAGCTCTCGATCCGGTCGCAGACGATGAACACGGCCGATCTGCGGACCGCTGGACCGGCTCCCTGCTGTTCCGCCAACTCGGCGTCCAGGGCGCGCAGATGACGGACCGTCCCGTGATATGCGGCGCCGCCGGTGGGGCCGGCCAGGATCCCGCAGCGGCGGGCCAGCGTCAGCATGCCCTCGATGGCCTCGTCGGAGGTGACCGCCGCGACCGTGTCGTACGTGGCGGGGTCGAAGAGGCCGACCTCGTGGACCTCGTCCAGGGTGCGGATGCCGGGGATGAAGTCGGACTTCGCCGCGACCAGGCCGACGACCTGCACCCGGGGGTCGTGTTCGCGCAGCACCCGGGCCACCCCGGTGGACGAACCGGCGGTGCCGACGCAGGCGACGAAGAAGTCGGGGGCCCGCCCGTCCAGGTCCTTGACGATCTCCGGGCCGGTGCCGGTGGCGTGTGCCTCGGTGTTGCGGGGGTTGAAGTACTGGTCGGTGTGGAGGTAGCTGCTGCCGGGTTCGGACAGCTCCCGGTGGAAGAGGGTCAGCGGGTCGTCGGTGTTGGTCGGGTCCAGGCATTCGCTCTGCCCGGGCAGTTCCTCGATGTCGGCGCCGAGTAACAGCAGCAGGTCCTTGATCTCCGGTATGCGCATCCGGTTGGTGACGCTCTTGAACCCGAGCCCGTGCATGCCCGCGATCACCGCCAGTGCCTTGGCGGTGTTGCCGCTGGAGAGCTCCACGACCTGGCTGCCGTGCTCCGCGGCGGCCGTCAGGCCCGGCCGCGCCATGTTCCAGGCGGCCCGGTCCTTCACCGACCCGAAGGGGTTGAGCAGTTCCAGCTTGGCGTACAGGTCGATGTGGTGCAGACCGTGGACGGCCGGATCGATCCGTACCAGCGGGGTGTTCCCGATGGCCTCGGTGATGCTCTCGTACCTCATGGCTCTCCCCCTGGACGTGTGATCGGCCAGTACTGCTCGTCGAGGCACCAGCGCCAGGAACCCTCCTCCTGCCAGGCGGCGACCTTGCGCGCGACGGGCTGGTGCTGCGCGCGGCTGGTCTGGAAGTCCATGCAGTAGCCGGCGGTGTTGGCGAAGACCAACAGCTCCCCGGGGCGGGGCAGTCGGGGCAGGAACACCATCCGACGGGTGATCAGGTCGGCCTCCAGGCACAGGCTGCCGGCGAGGTAGACGCCGGCCGCCGGACCGTCGCCGGCCACCGCGCGGGCGCCGTCCCGCCCGAGCAGCACCGGGTCCATCAGCACCCCGTGCTCCTCCAAGGCGGCGTCGTCGGCCTTCATCGCCAGGCGCACCAACGGCTCGCCGCTGTCCGTGCGGCGCACCTCCAGCACCCGGGCCGCCACCAGGCCGCACTGGTCCACCAGCGCCCGCCCCGGCTCGGTGTAGAGGTCGTAGAGGTTCTCCAGCAGGAGGGTGGCCAGGCTCCGGCCGCCGAACGAGGCGGCGGGCAGTGCCAGCAGGTCGTCGAGGTAGCGGGCGCCGGCGACCGGGCGGTGGGCCGGGTAGAGGCCCAGCGCGCCGCGCAGCGTGCCCGCGTCGTTGCGGAGCCCGTAGCCGTGGCCGCGCCAGGTGAGCGGCGGGCGGTGACCGAGCACCGCGGCGGTCAGCTCGGAGGTGTAGCGCTCCCACTGTGCCGCGTGCGCGAGGTAGTTGACGCCGAAGCCGCCGCCGATGTCCACCGCCCGCGGGCGCAGTCCCCGGTTCCGGCAGGCGTCCAGGGCCCGCACGCAGCCTTCGAGGGCGCGGGCCTTCTCCTCGGCACTGGTGGTGTCGAGGTGGTAGCCGACGCCTGTCAGGTCGAGCACGTCGGCGTGCCGCTCGACGGTCTTCAGCAGGGCGTCCAACTCCCCCGCCGGGATGCCGAACCGGCTGGGCCGGGTCAGCACCCGCACGCCGGGCCCGTCGAACGCGGACAGCCGCACCAGCACCCGCATCCGGGCCAGTTGGTGCGCGCGCACCAGGGCCGCCAGTTCGTCCAGCTCCGCGGTCGAGTCGGCGTTGACGGTGGCGCCGACCCGGGCTGCGAGCCACAGGAACTCGCCGTTCTTCGGCCCGGTCGCCATGATCCGGTCCGGGGCGAAGCCGGCGCCGAGGGCGTGCTGCAGCTCGCCGAGCGAGGCGACGTCCACCGCCGTGTCGGTCGCCGCCAGCCGGCGCAGCAGCGCGCTGGAGCGGTTGGCCTTGTGCGCGTAGAAGACCTGACCGCCCAGTCGGTGGGTGCCGTACGCGGCACGGAACCGCGCGGCGTTCTCGGCGATCTGGTCGGGCAGCACCACGGCCAACGGCGAGCCCAACGCGTCGACGAGCGAGGGGAGGAGGTCTCCCGCGCCCAGCAGCGCCGCCAGTTGCGGCTCCAGGCGTGGTTCCAGAGACAGCGGCTCCACAGACGGAGGCACAGCAGCCGCCAAGAGACCTCCTTCGAAGGGGGCGCGAACTCGACCCGCACGGTTCGCCGTTAACCACTTCCCGCTCCCGACGGCCTTTACGCCCGCCCGCCACCGGCCGCCCGGACTTGGCCCGATGCGCCGGCCGTCCGCGGCGAACGGGCCGCCGCGGACGGCCGCCGGAGCCCGCGGGGAACCCCGAGTGATCCCCCCGCGGCGGATTCCCGGCCCGCCCGGACCGACCGGGTACATCATGGGGTCGGACGCCCGACGGGACCCGGGTGGAGGACGGCAGAGCGGAGTACGGCGTGACGCGGATACTGGTCATCGGCGGTGGGATCGCGGGCACGGCGACCGCGCTGGCCCTGCACAAGGCGGGGTTCGACGTGACGGTGCACGAGGCGCACCACGACACGGCCGAGGACATCGGGGCGTTCCTGACCCTGGCGAGCAACGGCATGCGCGCCCTGGCGCAGCTCGACGCCTCGCACGTGGTGACCGCGCTGGGCTTCCCGCTGCGCGCGATGCGGGTCCTGGACGCCACCGGGGGCGAACTGGCCCGGGTGCCGCTGGGCGAGGCCGACGACGCGGTCCTGCGGTACCGGTGCCTGCGCCGCGGCGAGGTGAACGCCGCGCTCCAGGCGGAGGCCGTCCGCCGCGGCATCGGGTTCGCGCACGGGGCGCGGCTGGTGGCCGTGGAGGACGGCCCGGACCGGGTCACGGCGCGCTTCGCCGACGGCGGCGTCGCCACCGGCGACCTGCTCATCGGTGCGGACGGCCTGAACTCGCTCGTGCGGCGCACGATCGCGCCCGGCGTGCAGCCCGTCTACGCGGGCCAGTCCGTCTACTACGGCTACACCCGCCGCGCCCCGGTCACGGAGGACACCGGCCACATCACCATGGTCCGCGGCACCACCGCCGCCTTCGGCTCCGCGGTCTCGCCGGACGGCGAGACGTACTGGTTCGCCCGGGTCTCCGGTCCGGCCCTGCCCGCCGAGGAACTCGCGCACCCCGCGCCCGCCCGCTGGCGCGAACGCCTCGTGGCGTCGCTGCGCGAGGACACCACCCCCGCCGCGGACATCGTCGCGGCCTCCACGGACGGCATCCTGGCCACCAACGCCACCGAAATCCCGGCCGGCACCCCCTGGCGCTCCGGACGGACGCTGATCATCGGTGATGCCGCGCACGCGGCGTCACCGGCGACGGGCCAGGGCGCCTCGATGGCGCTGGAGGACGCCGTGGTCCTCGCCAAGGCGCTGCGCGACCTGCCCGGTCCGGACGAGGCGTTCGCCCTCTACGAGGAGTGCCGCCGCCCGCGGGTGGAGTACAACATCACCGTCAGCGGGGAGCTGTCGCGCGGCACCCGGACCCCGTCGCAGGCCGGCCGCGCCCCGTCCGCCCAGCGCCCCGGTGACGACAACTTGGTCCCGTTGTTGGAGTGGGACCGCGATCTGCGCAGCGCCCGCGTCAACGATCGTTGACGTGCGCGTCGGGCGGGCGCACTCTGGGGGTGTGGACGAGCGCCCGCTCGTAGTGGTGCACCCGCCGTCGGCGACCGGTGGTCGACGGGTGACGGTGGACGCCGAACCTCTCGGGACGGCGTACGAGCCCGGTGACGTCGTCGACTTCCTCTCCCGCGCCGGGATCGATCCGGACGCCGTGTGGTTCGACGACCCGACGGCGCTCGAATGGCGCGGCGGCGGACCGGACGTCTGGGCCGTGTGAGCGCGGGTACGGACCCGGTCGCCCACGCGTCGGTCACGCGGGCCGGGTGTGGTCGTCCAAGCGGCACAGGCGCCGGGTGCCGTCCGGGTCGGCCGGGTAACTGTGATCCAGCCGCCGGCCCTGCTCGGCGGCGGCCGTCAGCACGCCGTGCGCCCCGATCCCGCGGAAGTGCCGGGTCCGGACGCTGACCCGGCGCAGGATGCGGGCGTGCTCGTCCCAGGTGTGGTGCGGGCCCCGGCCGGCCCGTTCGGCGCGCCGCCGCCAGGAGAGGCCGGTCCTGACGAAGGCGAAGGCGAAGGCGCGTTCCGGGGACCGACGTTGGCGTTGGAGTCGGCGTCGAACCAGATCGCCGCCACCGCCACCGTCAGGGCGGTCGCGAGCAGCGCCCAGAGCGGTATGTAGGCGCATTGCAGCACGAATTGCGCCATCAACCCGGTCCGCGAACGGCGGGGCCCCGGGCCGGGGCTCCGGGGGTGTGCTCACGGGTCTCCTCGTCGGGCGGTGCATCCAGAGGGGCGACGGTGCGGCGCCGGAGAGGGGCACGGCGGACTGCCGGGCGCGAGGGCGCCGGGCGTCCGCCCGCCGGCCGTTCGGCGACACGTCATGCCGCACCGGTCCCGGCGGATGCCCCGGAGATCGCGCGCCCGGCGCGGGGCGGCGCGCGGGGGCGCGGAGTTGCCCACCAGCGCTCCGCCTGCCAGGTGTCCGCGGCCCGGGCCGGGGTCGTTTTGGAGTCGGGCCGATTTCTCCATACGATCCGGCGATGATCACCAGAACGATCACCAAACGGATCTCCAGGAGAAGGCTGGCGGCCGGGGTGTGCGGACTGCTCGCCGCGATGGCGGTGACGCTGTCGCCCACACCGGCCGCCGCCGGCGAACCCACCCCGGGAACGGCCCCGGGGGCCGCCCCCAAGGTCGAGCTGACCCTCGACGTCAGCGGCTCGATGCGGGCCCGGGACATCGACGGGCAGAGCCGGATGGCCGCGGCGAAGCAGGCGTTCAACGAGGTGCTGGACGCCGTGCCGAAGGACGTCCAGCTCGGCATACGCACGCTCGGTGCCAACTACCCCGGCAACGACCGGCAGGTCGGCTGCAAGGACACCAAGCTCCTCTACCCGGTCGGACCGCTCGACCGGAACGAGGCCAAGACCGCCGTGGCCACGCTCGTGCCCACCGGTTGGACGCCGATCGGCCCGGCCCTGCAAGCCGCGGCCAAGGACCTCAAGGGCGGTGACGGGCAGCGCCGGATCGTCCTGATCACCGACGGCGAGGACACCTGCCAGCCGCTCGACCCCTGCCAGGTGGCCCGGGACATCGCCGCCCAGGGCATCCACCTCACCGTCGACACCCTCGGGCTGCTGCCGGACGCCAAGACCCGCAGCCAGCTGAGCTGCATCGCCGAGGCCACCGGCGGCACCTACACCTCGATCCAGCACACCGACCAACTCCGGGACCGTGTGCACCAGTTGGTGGACCGAACGGCCCGCCGGGTGACCACCCCGGTGGCGACCCAGGGCGCCGCCCAGTGCGCCACCGCCCCCGCGCTCAAGCCGGGCCTCTACAGCGACCGGGAGAAGTTCGCCGAGCACCGCTGGTACCGGGTGGACGTCAAGCCCGGCCAGGAGCTGCGCGCTTCGGTGAGCATCGGCGCGGACCGCGCGGTCAACGACGACTACGGCGTGCTGCTGCGGGCCTCGACCGTGCACGGCCGGGAGATCGTCCGCGGTGCGGAGGCCGGTGACGGCCGGACCGACGTCGTCTCCACCGGACTGCGCTACGCCAAGTCCGAGGTCGACGCCTCGGACGACGCCACCAAGGACGCCGCCGAGACGGTCTGCCTCCAGGTCAGCAACTCCTTCTCGGCGGGCCCCTCGGTCAAGACCGAACCGGGCCTGCCGGTGGAACTGGCCGTGGACCTCGTCGACGGGCCGCACGGCGCCTCCGACGTGGCCTCCTTCGGCCTCGGCCGGGGCTGGTGGCTGCTCGGCGCCCTCCTGCTCGCCGGCTTCGTCGGCGGTGTCGTGTGGGGCTGGATCTCCCGTTGGCGCATCACCGTCTGGAGGACCAACTGATGCGGAGCGTACGTAAGGTGACGGGCCGTGCGGTGCGGACGGCCGGACTGCTGGCCAGCGCCGCGGCCCTGGCCTTCGCCGGTGGCGTGGCCGGCGCGGGCGCGGCCGTCGCCGACAGCCCGAGCCCCAGTGCCAGCCCGAGCGACGGCGGGGACGCCGCCAAGGGCCCCACCGAGGCGGGCACCTCCTTCCGCACGGCGACCCCGTTCGCACTGGACCAGCGCGCCACCGCCAGCGCCTCCACCGGTGACTACCTGTACTGGGTGCTGCCGGTCGACGCCGGGCAGCAGGTCACGGTCAAGGCCAAGGTCACCCTGCCGGAGTCCGCCCGACACGGCGCGGCCACCTGGCAGTTGGACGTCTACGACGGGCTGCGCCGCCGGCAGGCGTGCCGGTACGGCGTGCAGACGAAGGCCGCGGCCCAGGACGCCGCGACGGTCGAACTGTCCTGCGCGCTGCGCACCGTGCGCGGCTGGGCGGAGCAGTGGTCGAACGATCCGCTGCCGGGCGACTACTACGTCCGGCTGACCGCCGTCGGCGTGCCGGCGGAGGACCTGGGCCAGCCGGTCCAGGCGGAGGTCCAGGCGTCCGCGAACGACGCCGGTGGCGCCCAGGCGGTGGACGGCAAGCTGTCCGCGCCGCTGGTGCCGGGCGCCGGTTCACTCACGCCCGAACCGCAGCCGAGCGCCTCCGCGGAGCAGCAGGCCGCGGACGGCGCGCCGGACGGCGGCTGGTCCGCCGGCTGGTGGTCGGACCGCTGGGTGTGGACCGCGGTGGGCGGTGTGCTGGCGGCCCTGGCGGGCATCGGCGGCTACCGGCTGACGCGCGGCTCGGGCCGCCCCGCGCACCTGCCGCCGGGCGTCTGACCGGGCCGACGGTCGAGCCGGGCGGTCGCGGCGGGGCTCCCCGCCCCGCCGGGGCCACCCGGCCGCCGGGCCCGCCCGCGGGCGGCGGCGACGTGCGCCGGAGCGGCTCCGCCCCCGCCTCGTGCGGGGGCGGCCCTGCGCGCGCGGGGATCGCCGCAGGTGTAAAGAAGAGGTATGCGTGTCCCGCGCGGTCTTCCCGGCAACGGCCGGCCCTGGCGGCTGCGTCACGGGCTGCCGGCCGTCCCGCTCGCGCTGATCGTGGCGATCACCCTGCTGGACGTCAACATGCCCACCACCATCCACCTGGGACCGTTCCTGGTGGTGGCCCCGGCGCTCACCGCCTCGTTCGCCGGCGCCGGGCTGACCGGCGCCGTCGGCTTCCTGGCGGTGGCCGCCCAGGTCCTCATCGGCCACCTGCACGGCGGGCTCACCACCCCGAACCACGAGGCGCAGATCGCCGGCCTCTTCGTGATCTCGGTACTGCTCACCCTCTACCGCTACGCCCGGGACCGGCACCAACGGCAACTGAGCCGGGTCCGCTCGGTGGCGGTCGCCGCCCAGCAGGTGCTGCTGTGGCCACTGCCGCGACGCATCGGGCGGCTGCGGATCGAGTCGGCGTACATCTCGGCGGAGGCCGAGGCGGAGATCGGCGGCGACCTCTACGGGGCGGTGCCCCTGCCCGGCGGGACCCGGCTGGTGATCGGGGACGTCCGAGGCAAGGGCCTGGCCGCGATCGGGGAGGCCGCGGCCCTGGTCGGGGCGTTCCGCAGCTCGGCCTACCAGCACCTGCCGCTGACCGCGGCGGTGGCGCACCTGGGCAACTCCGTCCACTGGAACACCGCGAACGCCCCGGAAGAGGACCTGGAGTCCTTCGTCACCGCCCTGGTCCTGGACGTCCACGACGACGACCCGACCGTCGAGATCGTCAACTGCGGGCATCCGCCGCCGCTACTGCTGGGCGGCGGTCGGATCAGGTCGCTGGAGGCCGCCGAGCCGGCGGTGCCGCTGGGGCTCACCGCCCCGGTGGAGAGCGACTACAAGGTCGAGAGCTTCACGTTCGCGCCCGGTGAGGTGCTGCTGCTCTACACGGACGGCGTGATCGAGACCCGGGACCGGGCGGGGGCGTTCTATCCGCTGACCGACCGGCTCGCCGCGTGGCACGAGACCGATCCGGCCGCGCTGGTCCGGCGCCTGCGCGACGATCTGCTGCGGTACGCCGGCGGCCGGCTGAACGACGACGTCGCGATGATCGCGCTCAGCCGGCCGCCCTGGCCCGGCCCGCCGTGACGAGCCCGGTCACCGGCCGCGGATCCGGGCGGCCAGCACCGCCACGTCGTCCTCGACGTGCCGGCCGCCGAGGCGGCGCAACGCCTCGTCGAGGAGGTCCGCCGGGGCGGCCCCGGCGGGCAGCCGCAGCCCGGCGAGCCGGGACAGCGAGGCGTCGATGTCCTCACCGCGCCGCTCGACCAGGCCGTCGGTGAACATCAGCAGGGTGTCGGCGG
Organism: Streptomyces sp. VTCC 41912; assembly: GCF_045799175.1. Lineage (NCBI taxonomy): Bacteria > Bacillati > Actinomycetota > Actinomycetes > Kitasatosporales > Streptomycetaceae > Streptomyces > Streptomyces sp. VTCC 41912. The sequence goes on along the minus strand of NZ_JBJMAB010000043.1, from coordinate 3,054 downwards.
GGGTGAGGGCGCTGGTGACGATTTCGTAGCCGCCGGCGCCGGTGCCCAGCGGCGGTCCGGCCGGCACGGCCAGCAGCCGGGCGGAGCCGTCGGCGCCGAAGACGACCGGCGGAAGGTGCCCGGCGCTGGCGAAGGAGGCGATCGAGCGGGCCGGGTCGAGCTGGGCCAGCAGACAGGTCGCCGGGCGCCGGCGGTCGTCCCGGGCCACCACGGCGTCGAGCTGACGCAGCACCCGGTGCGGCGGCAGCTCGGCCGAGGCGACGTAGCGCAGGGCGGAGCGGTAGGCGCTCATCTCGACGGCGGCCTCCAGCCCGTGCCCCATGACGTCGCCCATGACCAGCAGGGTCCGTCCGTAGTGCAGCCGTATGGTCTCGCACCAGTCGCCGCCGACCAGGGCCCCGCGCTCGGCCGGCAGGTAGCGGGTGGCCAGCTCCACGTTGGGGTGCGGTCGGCCGGGCTCGGCGAGCAGGGCCCGCTGGAGGTCCAGGGCGGTGCGCCGGGCCGCGGCGTGCCGGCGGGCGTGCGCGAGGTGGACGGCCGCGAGGCGCGCCGCGTGCTGGAGGGTGGCGGTCTCGTCCGCGGTGAAGCCGCCGTCGGCCCGGGCCGCGCGCAGCACGCCGTGCAGGTGCCCGTGGGCGAGGAGCGGAACGGACACCGGGGCCGGCACGCCGCCGCGGTCGGCTTCCAGGAGGTGGGCGCGGCCCTCGGTCGCCACCCGGTGGAGCGTCGCCCGGGCCACGGCGGCGGCCGGGTCCGCAGCGGTGTGCTCGGCGACGGCGGGCACCGCGTCGTCGGGGAGCAGTTCCACGGTGGCGGCGTCACACAGCGAGCGGCAGACGAACCGGGCCAGTTCCGTGCAGGTGGTGCGGGCGTCCAGCGTGGTGCCGATCCGCTCGGCGGCTTCCTCGGCGGCGCGCAGCCGCGCCCGTTCGGCATGGCCGGTGCTGCTCGCGCTCATGGACCCACTTCCGGAAACCGCAGGTGCGGAGAGCCGTCGAGGTCGGGTCGTGGGGTGGCTCCCCCGCACCTTCGATCAAACACGGTGCGGAAGCCACCGGTCCGCCCCTGTGGGCGGAGGGCGGATGAATTCTGGGTGCACGCTCGTTACCCCGGCGTACGCCGGGGCGTCACCGGACGGCCGGCGCGCGGCCCGCGGTGGTCCGCGGGGCGGGCGGGAGGTAGGCGCGGTAGCCGCGGAAGAGGCCGCTGCCGGTCAGGGGCACGGGCCGCCAGTCGCGGGCGAAGGCGGGCGCGGCGTCGCCCGGCGGGACGAGCAGCGCCACGGGCCGGCGGGCCGCCGCGGCGCGCAGACCCCCCGGGGTGGTGCTGGCGTCGGGCCCGGCGGTCTGCCGGGAGGAGCAGCCGGCGTAGTAGGCGAGCTGCACGGCGTGGTCACCGGAGAGCACGCAGGGCGGCCGCACCCCCCGGGCGTGCAGGGCGTCGGCGGCGGCCGTGAAGTCCGCGCGCATGTGGCGGTTGCGGGCGGTGTTGCCGGTCAGCACGGCGCCCTGGACGGCCAGGTGGGCGGCGAGCACCACGGCGAGGAGGGCGGTGGCCCGCGGCCGGAACCGGCCCCCGGGAGCGGCCGCCCGCCACAGGGCGTCGGCCGCGGGCAGGGACAGCAGCGCGTAGGCGGGCAGCAGGAAGCGGGGCGCGGCGTAGTCGATGAGGAAGAGGTACGGCACCGCCACCGCCACCGCGACGGCGGCGGGCAGCACGGCGGTGGCCGGGCGCCGGGCCCGCACCGCGACCCGGATGCCGACGGCGGTGAGCAGCGGCAGCGCGAAGAACCACGCGGCGGTGTAGGGGTGGCTCCAGGGCACGTCGCAGGGCCGGCACAGCCCGCGCCCGTCCAGGCTGCGGATCTGGTCGTCCAGGGCGGGGTGCCAGCCGATGCCGCCCTGGATCTCGGCGGCGCGGTCCAGCCTGGCCAGCAGGCCGCCGTAGCGGGTGTACGCCTCGACGATCCAGTCCGCGGCGCCCAGCAGCAGCCCGGCGGCCAGCAGCGCGACCAGGGCCGGGCGCCGCCACCGGGGCACCGCCAGGGCCGCCGCGGCCGGCACGAGCACCAGCCAGCCGGCGTCCGGCGGGCGCATCAGCGCCACCACCGCGACGGCCAGCGGGAGCCCGACCAGCGCCCGGCGGTCCGTGCGGTCCCGTACGGACCGCAGGAAGCAGCCGGTGGCGGCGAGCGCCCCGTAGGCGGACCAGAGGTTGGGCATGACCTGGGGGCCGTAGTACAGGGTGATCCAGAGGGTGGCGAAGAGCGCGCCGGCGAGGACCAGCACCCGGGTGGGGAGCAGGGGGCGCCAGACCCGCAGCGCCGCCCAGAGTCCGACGCCCGAGAGGACCGCGAGGGCGAGCCGCAGGGCCGTGGTGGCGGAGGTCAGCGCGGCGACCGGAGCGATGAGGTACGTGATGCCGCGGGCCCGCGGCGCGCTGAAGAAGGCGGCCGGGACGTCCCGGGCGACCTGGCTCGCGTAGACCGTCTCGTCCCAACCGAGTCCGGTGCCCGGCACCACCAGGACCAGTTGCAGGAGGGTGAACGCGGCGCCGGTCAGCGCCAGCCACGGCAGCGGACGCGCGGTGGGCCGCGGTGCGGCGGACGGGCGGCGGTCCGGGGCCGGCGCCGTGCGCACCGCCGGGCCGTCCGGGGCGGACCGGCTCTCTTCCATGAGCAGACCTCGCGGGGTGGGGTGGCGCCCGTCGGGAGCCGGTCGGATCCTGGCGCCATCATGCGGGCCGCGGACCGGCCCGGCACCCCGCACGCGCCTGTTCGGCACCGGCTTCGGCCTGCCGGTGGATCCGGCGCGCCGCCTACACTGGGCGCTCCGGGGCAAGGGGCTCCCAACGGGACGGAGAGCGGCAGTGGTGAGGAGCATCGAGGGGAAGGCCGCGCCGGCCGATCCGCCCGCCGACGTGCTGGCCGAGGCGGCCGCGATGTTCGGCCTGCTGGCCTCTCCCCCGCGCCTGCACCTCGTCTGGGCGCTCGCCCAGGGCGAGAGCGACGTCAGCGGCCTCGCCGAACGCGTGGGCGGCGCCCTGCCCGCCATC
>NZ_JBJMAB010000042.1:0-61785 GCF_045799175.1 Streptomyces sp. VTCC 41912 | reverse complement strand
GAGGCGGCGCGGCGGTTGGCGAAGCGCCGTATGAACCTCTCCTCGCCGGTGTTCAGCAAGACCAAACGCAAGAAGGACAAGGGCAAGAAGGGCAAGGGCGCCAAGGACGGTGGGCCCGCCGGCCGTGGCCCGTCGGACCGCCGACGGCGCAAGGAGCGGGCCCACCGGGCCAAGGAACGGGCCACGGCCGGTTCGACATCGGACGGCTACTTCTACACGGCCACCGACAACCCCTACGAGGGCACGTACACCTCCTCGGATCGGGACTACTGGGGGTGGCCGCCGCGTGGGGAGCGCCGCAGCGCCTACGACTCGGTGCGGGACACCGACCCGTATGCGGACGTCACCGTCACGGCCGAGTCGCTGCACGTCCCCGGCTCGAAGGCCCGGCGTTGGGCGCCGGCCGCCGTCACGGCTGGGACACCGGCACTGGCGGCGGCCGCAGCGCCGGCCCCCGCGTCCAGCCCCATCAAGAAGGGAGCAGCGCCCGTGAGCGCAAGCGCATCGGTATCCATCCCCACCTCGCGGACCGTGTCCGCCGAACACCTGACGGAGGTGACGCTCGACGACGTCCTGGACGCCCTGGCGGACGCCAAGGACGAATGCCTGACCACATACGACGAGTGCGCGGTCCTCGCTGACAAGGCGGTCGCGCTGCGCGACTCGCTGAGGGAACTCGCCGTCGAACTCGCCGAACGCAACAACGTGATCGGCCGCCTGACGTCCGCCGCGATGAGGCGGCTGGCGGAGTCGATGGACGTGCTCAAGAAGCGGGCCCAGGAGATGCGGAAGGAGTCCCTGGCCGCGTCGGAGGCCGTCGAGACCGCGCACGACGAGATGTACGACGCCTACCGGCCCGTGCAGCAGGCCGCGTTCAACGCGGGCCTGACGATGCCCTCCGCCCGCATCCACAACGAGGACTGAAAGGACACCCAATGGGATCCGACCTGGTGCCCTACGCACCCAAACTCCCCGCCAAGGGTGGGCGACTGTCGTTCCTCACCCTCGCGGCGAAGCTGACAACGCTCACCACCCAGGCCCTGGCCCTGAAGGAAGGGCTGCACCTGCTGCGGCGCCGCATGGACGCCGACGCCAAGTCCGTCGGCCGCATCGCGGACATGTGCACCGAGGCGGAAGTCGAGCCGAGGTTCACCGGCCTGGTCGCCGAGGGGTCCGCGGCCCTGGGAAGGGTCGCCGACGCGGCCGCCGGGCTGGCCGGAGCCGCCGACCAGATGGAAACCAACGCCCGCGCCTTCAAGAACGCCCACGACAGCGAGTACCGGGGCGTCTTCGAGGCGGTCCAGGCGTCCGGCGTACGGCAGGCCAAGGCCGGCTTCTACCGCACGCGCTGACCACACACAGCACAAGCAGCACCGGGGCCCGGCGGACACACCGCCGGGCCCCACCCGTACCCCTTTCACCCTGGCGGGAGGAATCACGTGAAGACTGACGTCGAAAAGGCCCCCGAGGCCGACGTCGCCCCCGACAGGGGGCTCACCCCGAGGCAGGCTCGACGCCTGGCCCTCGCAGAACGCGTCCTCTACGGCGCGGCCGGCACCTGGGCAGCGATCGGACCGGTCACCGACGTATCTGGGTGGGCGCACGGCGCGGCCGTCGTGACCGGCGTACTGGCCGGAGTGCGAGTGTGGAAGCGCGCCGACGACGAGGACGGCGACAGCCTGCTGCTGTCGGCCTACCGCTCGCTGCCGGTCTTGGGCTGGTCCGCCACCTACACCGCGGGCTTGCTCTCGCCCATCATCCACTTCCCCAACGGCTGGCCCATGCTGGCCGCCGGCGCCTGGACGCTCGCGATGATCGCAGCGACACCATGGACCCGCTCACGCGGTCTGAGCCGCGCCATTGAGCGCCACGCCGCCGAATACGCCGAGGACCAGGCGCTCGTCCCCGAGCCGGTGCCGACCACCTTCGACGGGCACGTGAAGGCCATGTGGGCGGCCGCGCCGGCGACCGGGGAGACCTGGCTGGAGAAGGTCCAGCAAGCCGACCCGGAGCGGGCCGACTTCACCGCCCTGATCCTCGCCCCGGCCGGTGAGGCCGTCCCCAGCTCGGTCACCCGCAGGGCCGCCGCCGCCGTCTTCGATGTCCCCGAGGAGTGCGTGGGCCTGGACAGCGTCGACGGGTACGGTCCCGGCCGGCTCCACCTACGCGTCACCCCCTCCGAGAGGGCCGCCAAGGCCACTGAGCAGGGTCTGAAGCACCTGTGGGAGCAGAGGGTCTCCGGCCCGGTCGGCGCTGCCCCCGGCATGGAGATGATCGACCACCGGCTCGACAAGGCCGCGGGCATTTTGCGGATCCGCGTGGCGGCCGCCGACAGCCAGCTGATCAGCCTTCCCCGCATGAAACTGGCCCGCGCGCTGAACGTCGACGACCCCGAACTGCTGATGATCGAGACCGACGGTCTCGCCCACGGCGTCATCACGGTCTACCGCGAGCACCCGCTGCTCAAGATCCGCGAAGCCGGCGTCGAGGACCTGACGATGGACGAGTCGGGCCGCATCGTGGTCGGGCTGCGGCACGACGGGCGCCCGTTCAAGATGCCGCTGTACGACCCGGAGATGGGCGCCCTGACGGACCTCGTCGTCGGCGCCATGGGCTCCGGGAAGTCCGTCTTCCTGCTGACCGTGCTGATCGCCGAACGCCTCAGCGGCGTGGTCAGCCTCGTCGCCGACGCCCAGTCCGGCATGTCCCTCCCCGAGGCCAACGGACGGGTGCGGCACTTCGGCGCCGGACTCGCTGCCATGGCCGCCACCCTCGCCGCGGCCTGCGCCGTCGCCGACTTCCGCGAGCAGGTCTCCGCCACCAAGGGGTGGGGCTCCTTCGTACTGAACGACCCGTGGCGGCTGGTGAACGTCACCCTGGACGAGATCAACCTCGCCATCGGCGAACACGCCATCTGCCCGCCGGAATTCAGCAAATGGATCGTGGCGATGATCGCCCGCATCCAGCAGACCGGCCGCAAATTCGGCTTCGGCATCCGCTTCGCCGGTCAGTCCATCCACGTCGCCGACCTCGGTGATGCGGAGAAACTGCGCGCCAACGCCCGCCAAGGGACGGTCTGGATGGGCCGGGTCAACAGCACGATGACCCAGTCGATGGCAACCGACATGGTCGACGACGGCACCGACATCACCCCGATCCGCCGGTTCTTCGGCAGCATCTCCGAGGAACTGGAGGCCGCCTGGGACGGGAAGGAGACCCCGCCCGGGCCGATCACCGCGGGCATGGCCTGGGGCCTGCAAGGCGGCCGCGCCACGCTGATGCGCGTCTTCAAGGCCCTCAAGCGGAACAAGACCTACCCGCACCTGATCCGGCTCTTCGAGGCCGCACCCGAAATCCCCGGCTTCACCCCGGAGGAGAACGAGGTCTTCACAGCGGCCTACGCCCAGGCGCTGCTCGCCGCCGAAGAACTGCTGTCTCCGAGCGAGGACAGCGAAGAGGGCGGCAGCAAGGGCAAGAAGCGCAAGGGGCTGCCGCAGATCGGCGGCACCGGCGTCCCGACGCCCCCGAAGACGGTCCGGCACCGCGTCCTGGACGCGCTCGCCGACGGAAACCCCCACCGCATTCGCGACATCCGAGCCGCCGCCGGCGTCGGCACCGAAAGCGGCCCCAGCTCCGGCTCCGTCGACAACACGCTCAGCAAGCTCTCCGACGAGGGCCTGGTAACCCGCGTCGGCCACGGCACCTGGGCGCTCACCCCCAGCGACTGACCCCCTTGGGCCGCCCTGCACACCCCGCAGGGCGGCCCACCCACGCACGCGAAGGAACAGCTATGGACCCCAACACCCCGCTCACCGACGCAGAGGCCGACGCCGAGGCCCAGCGCCTCATCGCCGCCGCCTACCAGCCCGACCCCGGCCCGACCGCGACGTCCTACCGCGACACCAGCCCCATCCCCGCGATCGGCCCGACCCCGCCCGTCGCCCAGCCCGGGAAGCCGCCGATGTCCCAGCAGGCCACGGACCTCAGCGGCCTCATCAAGGTGATCAGCGTCGGGTCGCTGCCGGTCGGGGTCTCGCTGTCCCTGGTCGTCTACACCGTGGGCCACGCCGACCCGGTGGCGCTGGCCATCGTCGCCGGCGCCCCCGTCGCGCTGGTCGCCGCCCTCGCCCGGCTGATGCGCCGCGCGAAGACGTCGCGCACCGAGCACCACCACCACTACACCGGCACCGTCACCCAGGCCCACACCACCGTCACCAGCCACACCCGCGGCCTGGTCGCGAGGACCCAGAACCAGCTGCCCGACTAACCACGCAGCACCGCAGACCGACACCCACCGAACCCGACGGAGAACCTCATGCCCCTTGATCCCGACTACGAGCGCGCCCACGCGAAGTGGCGCCAAGCCCGCGCCGAACTGGCGACGGCGCGCAGCGCCTACTGCGCCTACCCCGTCGCCTCCGACACCAGCCAGCGCGCTCAGGCCAAGGCGCGCTTCGACCGCGCGAAGCGGGCCGAGGCCCAAACGCGCGCCGCCCTCAACTTCCCCTGGGAGAAACCGTGATCCGCACCATCCTCAGCCGCACCAACCGCCAGCTGAACACCACGATCCAGGAACTGCACGCCCGCAGCGTCAGCGAGAAGAACCGCGCCGAGACCGCGACTGAGGAGCTGGAGCACCTGCGCACCGTGGCCGCTGCCACGCGCCGACGCGACCACGAGATCCGCGCGCTGCTTTCCCGCCTCACCCTCGGCGCTGATGGCGACCACCCCGAGACCCGGGACCTGGGCGCCGCCGTGCTCGCCCTGCTCGACGGCCCTCCGCCCTCCGGCCCGTGCAGCATCTTCTGCCCTGCCTGCGGCGTGGCCGACGTCGAGGAACTCGACGTGCCGATCCCCCACACCGACGACACGACACCGGTCGCCCGCTGCCGCCGCTGCGGGCACTCCTGGGGCCTCGACCCCGGCGCGGGCCGCGGCTGCCTGGCCTGCGGCGGAAGCGGCAACCTCCGCAACCAGCGCGTCACCGACCCCCGGTGCACCACCTGCTACCCGCACGACTGACCACACCACAACCAGCCGGACCGAAACGCAGTGAAAGGACATGACCATGAAGGAACTCGTCAGCCCGCGCGTGGAACTGATCATCCAGAGCGCGGCCCTGGCTTCACAGCCGACCTTCTGGTGGGGGCCCAGCGGCGGCCGCGTCACGGGTGAGGAGGTGGCCGCGCACCTGGAGGCCGCCGCCGACCTGATGGAGCAGCGGGGATGGGACCCCCAGCTCTACGCCCCGTGGTCCGGGTACAACCTGCCCGACGCCCTGCGGGAGACCATCCACGACGGCCTCGGCAGCGACGACACGCGTTTCACGGCCTTGCGACTGATGGAGACGCTGCTCGGGGTCTACACGGGCTCCCCCAGCATCGTCTTCCCGGACGTCTGGTCCATGCACTCCCGCCGCACCCTGGACGAGGTCCTGGAGATGCTGCGCACCACCGCCGACCTCGCCCGCCTCGTCGGCCCGCGGCTCTGAACAGCCATGCCCCGGCCCTCCCCGACCGAGGAGGGCCTCACCGCCCCGCTGTCAGATCCGGAGAGTCATGCCCCGCTTCTTGTACCGCTGCCCTGTCTGCTGCACCACCAGCCCTTTATGCCCCACTGCCAAGGCGGCCGATGCGGAGGGGAGTACCCACCGCGGCCAGCTCCACGCCGGCCATCACCCCGACGGCGAGACGGTGGGCGAGGTCAACCGCCGCGGGCAGTGGTACGCCACGCTCGGCCCCCTCGCCGGCCCCCGCTCGCGCCTGGCGGACGCCCTGATCGACGCCCGGGACCCGGACGGAATGGGACGCCCCTTCTGGGCCGACGTCGCTGCCGACGCGATCCTCGCTGGCGGTTCGGCGGCCGCCCTGTGGGTGACCAGCACCGTGCTGACCGCCCTCCCCGGCCTCACCTGAACCGGCGGCACCCAGACCCCCGTCACCTCAACCACTCTTCAAGGAGTCCAATGCACACGCTCGAAACGCTCACCCGCCTTGCGGTGTTCGCCTCCGGCTTCGTGGCCTTATTCGCCGCCCACCACGCAGCTGACTACCTACTTCAGAGCGACACGCAGAGCGAACGTAAGGCCGGCTGGGACGAGCTGGACAAGCGCGGCGCGCTGGTTCGGCACCACCACGGCTGGGGCGCCAACCAGATGCACGCCGCCACCCACTCCATCGCCGAACTCGTGGCGCTCGTCATCCTCGCGGCCGTCGTTCACCTGCCGCTCAGCGTGACGGGCACCGCCCTGGCAGTCGGGTGGAACCACCTCACGCACTCAATCATCGACCGGCGCTGGATCGTCCGAGCCTGGATGGCCAACACCGGCTCCGCCGAGTTCATCCACCGGGGCGGAATGCCGCTGGTCGACCAGAGCATGCACATCGTCGTCGGCCTGTTCCCCGCGGCACTGCTCCTCACGATCTGACCGACCCCTGGAATGGGGACGAGACCGCGCGAATCGGTCTCGTCCCCACCCCCACTCTAGGAGGTCGCGCGGGCATGGCGCGTATCGTCCACTGACCTGCGGAACACAAAAAGGCGGGCCCCGTATCGGGGCCTGCCTTTTTGTGTTCCGCGATAAACAAGCGTCAGTGGAACGCTGACAGTGGCAGTGCTGCCTCCGTTCCAAAAATTTGGAATGGAGGGAGCGCCCTTCGGTGGGTGCCGGCAGTCAGAGGGGCGGGCCGGTCGGGGCGGCGCGAGCGGCGAGTCGGTCGAGTCGCTCGTACAGGGCACGGACCAGTCGAGCCCGCATCTGCACGCACCGGAGCGTTCCCAGGAGCGGCTGGGGCAGGCGTCGGTCCGCCTCCTCCAGCACGGCCTCGGCCAGCACCCGCGACTCGGCGTCCGGCGGCAGGCCCACGCAGAGATGCCGGAGTTCCGCCGCCACGGCCCACGCGTGCCCGGTGAGCTGGAGGGCGATCTGTTCAGCGTCGCCCGGTGGGAGCGGTGCACGGCCGGCCCAGGAGATTACGGCGCGGACCAGCTGCATGTGCGGTTCGCGGTCCAAGGGCAGGCCCACGCCGAAGCGACCCTCAGGATCGAAGACCACGGTCACCGACCCGCCCCCGAATCCAGCGCGTCGACCGCTTCGTTGATGCGCTGCGCCAGCTGGGAGGCGAGGGGCGCGCCACAGCCGCCCAGCTCGACGAAGGGCCGTCCGTTGACCGGGACGGCGGAGTCGCGCAGTGAGGGCAGGACGATGCCCAGCCGGGCCAGTGCGGCCGCGAGGGCCGCGGCCGCCGTCGGGCCACCCGATCGCGGGCTGGGCTTGTCGGATGTGGTCGGGCGTGCCATGGCGGGCCCCTTCGTGCGGTGGGACTCCACCGTTCCAATTGCCGGCGACGGTGTCGCGGGCGTCGGTGTCCAAAAGCTGTGGACACCGGCAAGGGGGAGGCGGCCTGCGCCGACGTGGGCGGCATGGGCCACTGGTGGGCACGGATAGCACCTGCAGAACGCCCAGTTGACGCTGGTGTGAGTCGTCGCGGCCCTACCGTGAGGGCAGGACAGCGTCGAGGAGCGGACATGGCCCCACCACATCCGGCCGGTACCAAGGGCGAGCGCGACCAGCTCCGGCAGGAGATGACGGACGCCGGCTGCGATCTGGCGCAGATCAGTATGGAGATGCGCTTCCGGTTCCGGATGCGGCCGCGCGAGGCATGGCGGCATGCCCATGGGCTGACGTTGCAGGCCGCCGCAGACCGCATCAACGCGCTCGGGAGTTGCCGCCCTGGGGTGCAGCTCGCCGCCGATGCCTCCCTGCTGGCGAAGTTTGAGAAGTGGCCGGCGGCGTCGGGCCGTCGACCCTCCCCGCAGGTTCTCGTCATGCTCGCCGAGTTCTACGGGTGCGACGTTGCCGATCTCCTCGACTACCAGGATCGAATGAGCCTGCCGGCCGCGGACCTCCAGCTGCTGGAGCAGCGATCCGTGCCGCCCGCGCCGCCGACGCTCGCATCGCCACCGCGAGCGGCAGAACCTCAGGGCGCCGCCCTGGCGGAGGCCGCCGCGGACGAGTCGGCGGCCTGGGCGATGTGGGCCGAGTCCACCAACGTCGGAGACCTGGCGTGCGAGCAGCTGCTGGCTGACGTCCGCGCCCTGGCCGCCGGCTACCTCGCGGCAGATCCCCCGCTGCGTGTCCTGGCCGCGGCCCGGGCCATGCGGGACAGAATCTTCGCGCTGCTGGAAGGGCACCAGCATCCCCGACAGACCCGGGACCTGTATGTGCTGGCCGGCTACCTGTGCGGATTGCTCGCATGGATCAGCTCAGACCTGGGGGAGCCTCACCAGGCCGACACGCACGGGCGGACCGCATGGCTGTGCGCAGAGCTGGCCGGCCACGACGGTCTGCGTGCCTGGACGCTGTCGACCCGATCGAAGATCGCGCTCTGGGATGGCCGGGCGCGCGAGGCCATCACCCACGCCCGCCGAGGCGCCGCTCACCGCGCCCCGGGTACCGTCGGGCTGCTCCTGGCATGCCAGGAGGCCGATGCGTGGGCGCGCCTGGGGGCCGTCGGCGAGGCCAGTGAGGCCCTGGCCCGCGTGGACGAGGCCCGCGCCGCCCTGCACGAGGACGACGACATCGGTGGATTGTTCAGCTGCGACGCCTTCCGGAGCCTCAACTACACCACCGGCGTGGCTCTGCGCACTGGCGGAGCGGCAACGGCCCTGAGCGAGGCGGCTGTCGCCCTGGCCCTCCCCGCGCGCCGCGCCTACGGCACCGAGGCACAGATGCGCATCACGCTCGCGTCCGCGCACGTTGCCCTCGGCCACCCCGAGGGCGCCCTGGAGGCCCTGCAGCCCGTACTGAACTTGGCGCCCGAGCAGCGTCTGGCCCCGATGGCGGCGCGGCTGCGGGAGTTCGCCGCCGATATCGCCCGGTCCCAGATGGCGGATGCGCGCACCGTGAGCCATTTGCAGGCCGCGGTCGAGCACTGGTGCCTCGACTCAGCGCCCCGCCACGCCGCACTACCGCCAGGCGCGCCGGGCGCCCTGGCCTGAGGCGTGGCCGACTGATGAGATGCCGCCCATGACACACACCGACCGCATGGCCGACCACTGGTGGTGGCGGCCCGGATGGGGCCCGGGCAGCCGTTTCCTCACCTTCCACTTCACCTTTCAACGGGCCGACAGCCTGCACCGCCTGGCCGCCGACTACCGGCGCGCCCTGGCCGACGTCGAGGGCCTAGACCTGGTGCCCGACGAGTCCCTCCACCTGACCACCCAGGGGATCGACTTCGTCGACCGCGTCCCGGGAGAGGACCTGGCCGCCATCCTCGAAGCGGCCCGGTGTCGCCTGGCCACCCTCCCCCGGTTCGAGCTGACGGTGGATCGGCCGGAGATCACCCCGGAGGCCATCCGGTGGGAAGCCGCGCCCAGCGGGCCGCCGGCCGACGTCAGGGCAGCACTGCGGGACGCCATCGGCACCGTGTGGGACACCGTCCCTGAGGCCGCCGACGGGTTCCGCCCGCACATCACCATCGCCTACAGCTCCGCCGACGGCCCCGCTGCCCCCGTGCGCACCGCCCTGGACGCCATGACGTCCGCGCCAGCTACCGTGCACGTGGACCAGGTCGAGCTGATCGTCCTGCACCGAGACCGGCGGATGTACGAGTGGGAGGCCCACACGCAACTCCCTCTCGCTGGATAGCGGGAGCCACCGGCGCGCCGACGCGCCGGTGGCACAGCTCCAAGGGGGAGGGAGCCTTGATGAGCAACGTTGAGCACGCACTGGCCTACGTCCAGGCCCGCAGCATCCGGGTACCGCACGGGTGCCGGTATTGGATGGCCGCGCTGACCAGCGACGGCTACGCCAAGGCCGTGATCACTACCGAAGGCCGCGAGCGCACGGTCCGCGTGCACCGGTGGCTCTACGAGCAGGTCGTCGGCCCCAACCCACTGCCCGCAGCGATCGTTACGGCGCACGCGTGCAACGAGGCGCTGTGCGTTGAGGCGACCCACCTGTCCGGCGCGACGCAGCGCACGAACCTCGCGCAGATGGCGGCACAGGGCCGCAGCGCCGGCCGCGCCCATCACGGCCGCGCCGATACCCGCGGGCCGCTGGGGCGGGCGCAGGCGATCCAGGCCGCGCTCCGCGACGGACTAGACCTGCCGGCACTCGCCGCGGCGATGCGCGAAGGCGACCCGCGCCCACTGGTCCGCCAGGCCCTGGCGCACGGGTACAAAGCCGAGGCGTACCTGGCCGCCGTCGAGGCGAGCGACCCGAGCGCCGCCCAACTCCCGCTGTTCTGACCACGCCGGCCGGCGGCAGGCGCCCAGGGCCCGTAATCCTCCGTGGCTACCGCCGTTCGCGGCCGCGAGCCCGTGGGGGTGGGAACAGAGGCCGGCTACGGAGGGAGGGGTGCCCGGCCGGGGACCGGTCGCCGACCGCCCGCCCGGTACTGGGCTGCTCGCCGTACTCCCGCCGTCCCGCCTGCAACTGCGCGAGGAGACCGCACGGCCCGGAGGGGCCGAGGGGAGCAGCTGCTGCCGCGCCGTGGTGCAGACCGTGGTGGCGCTCCGCTCAGCACGGGCCGGATTCGTCGAAGAAACACGCCCTGACCTGGTCTTTTCTCTTGAATGGTGGCTCTATCTGCGGTAATGTGTGTCATGTCGGGACGGGGCAGTGCCCGAACCGACGCCCTGCCACGATCAGGGGCACAGTCACCGAGGCGTGCCCGCACGAGAGAGGAGACCGTGACCGTGATCCCCGAAGATCGCGCGGTGAAGTCCGAGGCGGAAATCGCCGCCGAGCGCGGGATGCCGCTGACCACCTGGCGCCGCCGCGAGGCGCCCGCGTTCCGCGCCGCGCTGCAGCCGGTCAACCCCAGCGAGCGGTTGAAGCTGTACGACGCCGCTCAGGTCGCCGCCTACCTCGCGGGTGAGCCGATCCCGTCGGCGCCCACCGAGGGGACCGCCACGCCCCACCCCGACGATCAGCTCAACGACCGTGAAGTGGGGGCCGTCCTGGGCATCGACCCGGCTACCGTGCGCAGCTACGCAGCGGACGGATACCTCCCGCCCGGGCCTCGGTGGAGCCGACGTGACATCGAGGCCCGCCGGACGGCCGGCGACCAGCGCGGAGCCGACCGGCGCACCCTGGCCCAGCAGCGCGAGGCCGAGGTGCGACAGTGGCTGGACGCCGCCCAGCGGGGCGAGCGCGGCCCGGTCGGGATCAGGGACATTCGGGAGGCGTACGGCGTCAGCGAGCGCACCGCACTGCGCACCCTGGCCCAGGCCCGCGGAGAGGAGACGAGCGCATGACCCTCGACGCCTACCAGCAGGCCCCGCCGCTCCAGGAGGAGCACGACGACCTGGTCCGCATGATGCGCCAACTTCCGGTCCGTGAGCGATTGCTGCGAAGGGCCGCCCTTGCTGACCGCAGCAGCCTGACCGTTTCGTCGATGGACGGGAAGGCGTTGCAGGATCTCGTCACCGCCGCCCGCAAGCTGATCCGGTATGACGACGAGCAACGAGCGGCCGCCGGTCCTTTGACCCTCACGGACGCCAGCCCCGACAGTCCCATCGGCGATCTCCGAGCGTATGTCCGGCAGGAGTACGCCGCCTGGGCAGCCACCCGCTAGCCCAGTATGCGGACGGGCCCACCTCACACCGAGGTGGGCCCGTCCGCATACGCTCTCAGGACACAGATCCTGGCGGTTGGGTAGCACCCGCGGCCGCCGCTTCCAGCTGTCCGCTCTGCTGCTGCGGAAGGGTAGCCGACGCAGCGGTAGCCATGTCGTTCTCGGCCGCAGTGGCGTCGGATTCGTCGGCATCAGTGGCTGAGCGTTGGACGGCCGCTGCTGCGAGCGCCCGTTGCTCGACATTGGTCTTGGCGGTGCGCACCTGGTCGATCGTGATCCCGAGACGTTGCGCAGCCTCAGCTTGACTGACGCCAGTGTCCAGCATCTTGACCACCAGTCGTTCAGCCGCAGCCCGCTTCTCCTCGGTCACCTTCGCGCGTCGCTGGCGCAGCTTGTCGAGCTGGCGCTCCGTTTCGGCCTCAGCGTCGATGATCTGCTGGTGGACCAGCACCAGCTGCGCAGCGATGTCGAGACGTTCGGCCTCGGCCACTTGGAACTGCGCGGCGAGCAGGGCCGCTTCCTTCCTGGCCTGGATCTCCTTGGCCGAGCGCCGCTTCTTCGGTGTGGTGCCTTCTGCCACGGTCCCCTCCCGTTCGTTGTGGATGCCGCCATTCTGCCTCTCCCGGCCAGGACCAACCGAAGGCCGCAATCCGGCGGTCGGCGGTGTGGGAGTCGAGCTGGCCGGAGCGGGGCCCGTCCACACCAGGGAAAAGGACGCTCCGATGGAGCGGCTGAACCACTGCGCGGTTTCCACCGCGCGAGCGGCTTTCCACAGCTGTGCTCGGTGAGCCCAACTGTGGAAAGCCGCCACACCTTCGTGTGTGACCGAGATGTGGTCGTGGGAGCGATCTCGCTGTTCGTGCATCGCACGCTCGCACACCACAGCATCGACCACTCCCACGACCACATCTCGGTCGTAGCTCATGCATTATGAATGTACCAGGGTTTGTATCACGTTCTGTGAGTGGGTCAGCGCGGGTAAGATCGCCCGGCATGATGACCGTCCACAAGCTCAGCGCTGGGGACGGCTATACCTACTACCTGCGCGAAACCGCATCCGCAGATATTCGGCGTCCCGCCAGCCAAGAACTCGGCGACTATTACCTGGATTCAGGAAACCCTCCCGGCGTGTGGATGGGGTCCGGTATCGATGCCCTAGGTGTCTCGGGAGTCGTGACGGAACCTCAGATGAAGGCCCTGTACGGCGAAGGCGTACATCCCGATCGAGACCGAATCGTTGCCGAGCGCATCGCTGATGGAGACACCGCGAAGAAGGCCCTACGAGCTGCAAAGCTCGGACGCGCCTACTACCGCTACAACCAGGCTGAGACGCCTTTCAGTCGCAAGCTGGCCGAAGAACTGGACACGTTCCAGCGCCTCAACGACCGCGACCCCGACGCCAGTGAGCGCGCCGAGCTGCGAGGCAAAGCAGGCGCCATCACCTTCCGAGAAGAGCACGGGAGAGGCCCGTCCAGCAAGGAAGAACTGGGCCAGTGGATCTCCGGTCAGGAGCACTCCAAGGGCAACCAAGCCGTCGCCGGATACGACCTCGTCTTCAAACCAGAACCGGGCATCAACGCCCTGTGGAGCCTGGGCGACCATGAGGTCCAAGCCGCCATCGAAGAAGAGCACCAGGCCGCGATCAGCGAAACCCTGACATGGCTGGAGCAGAACGCGATCATGACCCGAACCGGGGTCAACGGCATCGCCCAGGAGGACGTCGCCAATGGTCTCGTAGCAACCCGCTGGCGGCACTTCGAGAACCGCAACGGCGACGCCATGCTCCACGACCATGTCGTCGTGTCCAACAAGGTCCAGGGCACCGATGGAAAGTGGCGATCGATCGACGGAACGCTGCTGTACGCGATGAACGTGTCGGCGAGCGAGTACTACAACGCCCGCGTACTGGAGCGCACCTGCGAGCGGCTGGGCCTGCGCGCTGAAGCTCGTGAGGTCACCCCCGGCAAGCGCCCCGTCATGGGCATTGCCGGCATCCCACTGGATCTGATCGAGTCCCAGTCGACCCGTGGAACCGACATCAAGCGACGCATGGAGCAGCTGGTCGAAGAGCACCGTCGTACGCACGGCAGAGAACCCTCGACAAAGACCATGTACGCCATATCGCGGCAGGCAGCACAGGACGGAAGGCCGGACAAAAAGAAGGCCGAGCCTCTCGCTGTTCTACGAGACCGGTGGCGTCAGCAGGCCACCGACGCATTCGGAACGCGTCGTATCGACACTCTCCTGCAGACCGCCAGGGACGCCGCACAAACAGTCCGACCGGGCCGGGAGGCGGCCGACCACATCGACGTCACCAATGCCGCCCGGCAGGTCTTGGCAACCGTCTCTGACGAGCGCAGCGTCTGGGGTCGACGGCAAGTTCTAGCAGAGGCCCAGCGGTGGGTAGCCCAAACACTCAAAGGCGTTACACCTGAGGCAGATCTCGTCGAGCGCATCACCCATGAGGCCCTCACTACGGGATCGATCGAGATCACTCCCCCCGATCCCAACCCAACCTTTGAGCCGTTGCAGAGGGCCGATGGAACGTCCGTCTATCGGCATCGTGAGACGGAGCTGTACACCAGCATCGAGGTCCTGGCGGCCGAAGACCGTATGGTCGCTGCCGCGCGTACCCATGTGATCCCGGCCGTTGCCCCGGACGTCTACGAGCACGTGGAGAACGCCTACCAGCAAGCCCATCCCGATCGTCCACTGGACCCTGGACAACGAGCCATGGCCAGATCATTCGCCACCTCTGAACGCCTCGTCGCCGTCGCCATAGGACCCGCCGGTGCCGGTAAAACGACCTCGATGCGAGTCGCGGCCGATGCAGTCCGAGAGAACGGTGGCCGCGTCGTCGGATTGGGCCCATCGGCACGGGCCGCAGCAGAACTCTCAGACGGTATCGGCGCGGCGTCCTTCACTCTCCACGAGTGGCTCGGTGCCCGAGAACGAAGCCGCACTGGCCGGCGCGTCGCCCCCGAGTTCCAGCTCAATTCGGGCGACGTCATCGTGGTCGACGAGGCCGGCATGGCCGGCACTCGACGGCTTGCCCGTGTCGTCGAAGAGGCCGCGGCCGCTGGCGCCGTCGTGCGGCTGGTCGGCGACCCGTACCAGCTGGCATCTGTCGAGTCCGGCGGCGCCCTGCGGCTACTCGCGAGCGAGGCCGGAGCGGTCGAGCTGGAGACGGTTCACCGCTTCCAAAACCCCCAGGAAGCTGCAGCATCGCTGACCTTGCGCAACGGCGAGGCCGAGCAAGCATGGGACTGGTACCTGAACAACAACCGCATCGTCGCGGGCAGCCATGAGGAGATGCTCCACAGCATCTTCGTCGACTGGCAGCAGGACCAGATCGAAGGCCGCACGGCCATGATGATGGCCGACGACAACGACACCGTCACGCAGCTCAACGCCCGCGCGCAAGCGTGGCGTGCAGGCAATGGCGAACTCGACATGCGCCGCGAGGCCCCGCTACGGGACGGGCTCCACGCTCACCGCGGGGATCTCATCGTGACCCGCCGCAACGCGCGCCAGAACACGCTGAGAGCCGGCCGGGACTTCGTCAAGAACGGCGACCAATGGGAGGTCCAGAAGGTCCGCTTGAACGGCGATCTCGTCGTACAACACACCACCCACAAGGGCCGGACAGTACTGCCGGCGAGCTATGCCGAACGCTACGTAGAACTCGGCTACGCGAGCACCGGCCATCGAGGCCAGGGCGCCACCGTGTCCACTGGATCAGGTCTCGTCAGCCGCAGCACCACTCGTGAATCTGCCTACGTTCAGATGACACGTGGCCGCCTGACGAACCGCCTCTACGTCGTGCTGGAGAAGGGCGAGAAGCTACGTGAGGTCCTTGCCGCCGTCGCCCGCAATGCCCAGCCTTCCCTGTCCGCGCGTGAGACGATCCGCGTCGAGCAGGACCGAGCATGGAACATCGGCAAGCTGGCCGCCGAGTATCACGACGTTCACGACCGGGCGACGGACCTGCGCTACCAGAGCCTGGTCCGCAACATGTTGGGGACCTCCGCCGAGCACCTGATCGCAGAGGACGCTTGGCCCGCCGTACCGCGGGCCCTTCGTGACATCGAAAAGGCCGGCTTCGCCCCTGAGAAGCTCCTCACCAGCGCCTACTACGCGCGGGATTTCGAAGACGCCGAGGATGCTTCAGCAGTCCTGTCCTGGCGCCTGGAACACCGCCTCACTGAAGCCCAGGAGACCCGAGAACGGCTGGAGAAGCACCAGTCCACGCGGCCGCTCGCCGACCTCACCGACACCCAGCTGCAGAGTCTCGCCGACCGTGCCGGGGGACGTCGAAGCTCGGCCCTGGACGACCTACGGCGGGCCGACGCACACCTGGCTGGCCAGCCCAAGCCAGTCGTGGTCGACGGCCTGCCGCACCCAGCATGGCCCGGCCGGAGGCATGGAGACCTGACCCGCCGGCAGCTTTCCGACGCCATCGCCCAGGCTCGACGTGCCGGCCGAATCGCCGCCATTGAAGGCGATCGGGATGTTGCACGGGAGGCGGCCGAGGACCTGCACAAGTTGCGCGCAGAGCAAAGCCTCCGGGCCTCCATGAGCCGGCTCGACCGGTCCCGCGAGGACTGGCAACGCGAGCCAGCTACCAGTCACTCGCACACCTCCCGCCAGCCAGTGGAGGTCACGCTCGACGAGATGCGCGCCGCCCCGCACGACCAGGAGCGGGCCGCGGACCAGCTGCAGCGGGCTGACTTCATCCACCAGCGCATCCGGGCAGAGCAGAGGCTACGCACACTGCTACCGGACCCTGCCAAGGCCGTGCCGGATCACGGCGAGTCGGTGCCGCAATGGCTCGCCCCGCGCGACATCGAGCGCGACGAGCACACCCCCGAGGCGTGGCGCACCCACCTGTCCGACCGCCGGCACATCCTCGCCGACCGCCTTGCCCAGACCGGTCGGGAGCTGGCTGCGGATCCGCCCGCATGGACACGTTCCCTGGGTCCGGTGCCGCCCCAGGGAACGGAACTGCGGGAGACCTGGGAGCGCACCGCAGCGCTTGCCGACGCATGGCGCACTCGTCACCAGACCCGTGCCCTTGAGCCCGGTATCGGGCCGCGCCCCAACGATCAGCAGGACGCGGCCGCGTGGGATGACCTGCACGAGCAGGTCGCCGCAACCGGCCGCCGCACCCGCGCAACCGAGGCCGCCGCCGCCCGCGGAGCAGCTCTGGCCGACCGCCCGGATCAGGAGCCAGAGACCGAACAGGGCAACAGCGTGGGTGAGCGTCACGACGCCCGGCGCCGAGCGATGGCCGACATCCGAGCGCGCCTCGACCGCGGCCGCGAAGAGCACGTAACCACCCCCGACCAGTCCGCAGAAGGTCGGCCCGCGAACTCGCAACGGGACACCGGGCATGAGGAAAACCGCCAGGAAACCGCCCGTCACGAACGCGAGGAACGCGAGCGCCAGCAGCGCGACGACCGCGGCCGCAGCGGCCCCGAGCGCTGATGTCGATCCCGCCAATTCCTCGGAGCAGCTGAGCCTGCCCGCCGCCGCACGTAGGTTCTGCAGGGCGACCAGGCCCCGGACAATGGAGGAACGTCTCGAATGCGCTCGATCCTGAAGGTCTCTGCACTGTCAGCCACGGCCACGGCCACGTTGGTGTTGGTGGCTGGGTGCGGCGGAACCGCGGAGCCAGGGGCCGACCACAACCCGAAGAAGCCGTCCGCCAGTGCTCCACCACGCCAGAGCTACGACCCGCCGCAGCGGTTCGCCACCCAGGGTGCCCCACTCCCCGAGGCCGCCGGCCACGGAAGCATCACCAGGGCCGGGACCGTCGCCAAGCCGTTGCCGCTCGCGCTGCACGGGACCAGCGCATACATCGCGACCGCCGACCACCTCCAGGTCCTCGACACCGGCACAGGCGCGCCGACGGCGACGGTACGGCCGCGCCACAAGCCGCTCGCTGCCCCCGACGCGGAGGCCAGCGCCCCCGTCGTGACGCAGGACAACAAGCTGGTGCTCGCGGCCTTCCTCGTGGAATTCCCCGGCAAGGGCACCACGCCCAGCCGGGCCGGCGTCGAGCTGGACGCCATCGACACCACGACCAACAAGACGGCGTGGACCGTCGACCTGCCTGCCTCGGGGGTCCAGCGCGAGGCCCAGGTCCGCGTGGTCGCCGCGACGAAGACCACAGCTGTTATCAGCGCGATCAGCGGACGCGGCGCCACCTACGCTGTCGACCTGGGCACCCGTCGGGCCACCTGGCACAACGACGACGCCGGCGCGGCCGCCGTCATCGGCGACACTGCCGTGGCCATCACCAGCAAGGACGGCGTCCGTCAACAGGTCATCGGCCTCGACATCAACCACGACGGCAAGCAGACGTGGACGAAGCTCGACGGATACGAGATGACCGCGCATACCGCCGGCCCGCACCTCATCGCCATCACCGGCCGCGACTACAACAGCGGCGACACCATCGGCACCCTGCTCAAGCCCGACGGCAGCAAGGCCGCCGACCTCACCGGCGAACTGTTCGGACTGACCTGCCAATACGACGACGCCTCGATCACCATCTGCCAGACCGACGAACCCCGCACGCTCGCCTTGGACGCCGAGACTGGCAAGCAGCTGTGGACCCTGCCGGAGCAGGGCGCCAACCGAGTCGCCCCCACCGTGACGGCCGCCTGGCACGGCGTGGTCTACGGCACCACCAGCAACGGCCCCGTCGCCCTGGACGCCAAAACCGGCGCCGACCGCAGTACCCCCGGCGTCGCACCGTCCGCCGTCAACGAGTACACCGGCGTCGCCCTCAACCAGACCGACCACCAAACGTTGATCGCTCACCCCGCCACCGGCTGACCGCCAGATCAAGCACTGAGGGCCCGGTAGATACCGGGCCCTCAGTCGTTTTCGTCGCCGACGGAGAGTCCTGCCTCAGCACGAAGCTCCACAAGCACCCCCCGGTGGTAGGCGAGTTCGGCCTCGGCCTCGGGGATGTCGGCGGCCACCGCCACACGATAGAACTCCACACGCCGCTCGTGATGCGCAAGCCGATCCTCGACACTCCCCTGCTGCCCCACCAGGGGATACAGACGCTCCGCTTCATCAGCCACCGCCATACCGCGGATCACAAGCTCACGTGTGCTGGGAATGCCCGAGCGGTCAATCGTCATCTACCCATTGTCGAGGCATAGGCCGCCGCTGTGGGCCAGATGAGGGACGATGACCACGTGACGACCGCTCGCCGCGCCCTCGGCGCCGGCCCCCAGGCAGCGGCGCGGATCCGCGCCGCCGAGGCCGATCTCCTCGCAGCCCTGCCCGGAATCGACCTCCCAGATCTCGACGATCTACGGATCCGAGGCGTGCTGGGAACACAACCGCCGTCGCCGAAACCCCGACGGACCCTCGGAACCGGCGGACGCGTTACCTGACACCTCACAAACACAATGGGTCCCGACCGATCGGGCGGGACTCACAGCTATCCACGCTCGGCGGTCGAGGCCGAGACATCAGCTGCCTGCGGCCGGCGTCAGCATCCCAGCACTGCGCACGCTCATCGGCTGATTGGCCACCGTGCACCCGCACCCCCCCCGTTCCTCCAGGTCAGTCGGCGACCGACGGATCCAGCGGCTCATTCGTTGGATGTGGCGCACGGCGAGCTGATCGGTTATCGCCGGAGTCGTGCCATGCGCTCGCGGTGCCGGAAGAAGTCCCGGAAGAAGTCGCGGCGGTGTTCGGACTCCTGCGGCAAGGCCCCAGATACTGCCGCGACCGCCGCGCACACGATGCCGCACAGGGCGATGCCCCACCAGGGGGCGCCGGCGATTGCAAGCGCTCCACTGCCGATGCCCCCGCCGAGGGCGCCGGTGACGCCGGCCGGCAGACGGGGGCGGCGCCCGCGGGGCCCACGAGTGCTTCGAGGGGTCGTAATAGCCATGGTTGTTCCTTGCTTTGGGCGTGCCGGATGGGACACGCGGTGAGTGGATGGCGTGACCTTGGACCGGCGGGGTGTTAGCCCCGCAAGTGCGCTGGTCGGGTCCGGTGGCGCCCCCGGTTGAGGAGGAGACTGCCGCACATCCACGACGTGTTCGAGGTTTCGCGAATTTCACTCCCATTGCTGATGGGTCGTCAGAATTGAGCGTGCACAATGACTCTTGAACTGGGGTTTTCTCTGCAGTCGGCGTCTGCGAATCGCTGGAAGGGTCGCGTACCCCAGGGGTTCGCGGACGCTTGAATGGGAGCTGCGCAGGGTGCTAGGGACGGCCCTTACGGTGGCCGGCCTTAGCTGTGCAAACCGCCGCGGGGGGAGACATGCGCCGGGGCCCGGATGGTGAAGTCCGGGCCCCGGTGGGTACGTACTGCGGTCGTCGGCGGGGCACTACAGCTCCCGGCTCGCGTCGTGCGGCCGACCTCACATGAGTTGGGTCAGTTCGTGGTTGCCGGGGGTGCAGACCTCTCGCAACGGCGCGCTCAGGTGCCAGGCCCGGTGCAGCGCCTCGGCCTCGTGGATCGGGCCGATGGTGTGGTCCTCGCGCCAGGCTCCGCAGATGTCGCAGTTCGGCTGCCGGTCGGGCAGCCACGCGGCGTGCGCGGTGATCAGGTGGTCGTCCAAGTGGAGCCGGGTCGAGGTGAGGGGCAACTCCCAGTCGCGCGGATCCGCACCGGGGCGCCGGGAGCCGATCAGGTTCATGCCGTAGCTGACAGCGAGCTTCCTGCAGTCGTTGCAGGCGGCCATGCGCTCGATGAGTTCGGGGACCACGGGCACCTCCTACCGGTGCGCCTGGAGGCGCTGGCCGATCCAGTCGGGCAGAGGGGCTACGGGTACGTCGCGGAGGATGAGGTACGGCAGGCCGTCGACGATAGAGCCGGGGCCGACCAGGTAACCGCCGCGACGGCGGCCGGGGCCGCGGACGTCGATCCCGGGCCCGAGCGGCGACCGCACGCCGGAGAAGCTGCCGATCGTGCAGTCCGTCGACACGCGGAAGTACAGGTGCCGGCCCCCGGACGGCGTGGCCACGGTGAAGGTCTCGGGCACCGTCTCCCCGAGCCGGTCGGCCAGGGCGGCGAGGACGCCGGGGCCGTCGTCGTCGCCGTGTACATCGAGGTCCAGGGCGACGACGTGGGAGGCCCGACAGCCGATGCCGACCCCCCGCGCGGCGAGCAACTCGGGCAGCCGCTCGGGCAGCAGGGTGGCCTGGCGTTGCCACCCCGGTTCGGGGACCCGGCCGCCGATCGGCAGCGGGAAGACGGCCAGGCCCCGCCCGATCGCAGTGCGCGCGCCGGCGAGGACCTGCGGGCACTCCGCCGACCAGTGCCAAAGCTGCACCGGGTTGAGACGGTGCTCGGGGCAGTCCTGGCGCTCGCTGCCGCTGGCGACGGCCCCGCAACCGACCTTCGGGCAGGTGCACGCGCGGAAGGCGCTGCCCCCGTACGGCCTGCCGTGCCGCTCGTACCCGCTCGCCGCGATGACGGCCTCGACGTCGCGGACGTTCACGCCGCATCGTCCTCGTAGCAGCAGCACTCGCCGTACGGGTCGCCGCCGCCGCCGGCGCCGCACTCCGGGCAGCCGTACGGGTCGTCGTCCGCGTCGTAGTCGCCGGTCGCCGCCCGCATCTCCTCGTGCCGCCAGCCGCTGCACTGGTACTCGCACCCGCAGCCCTTGGCGCACTCGGGGCAGACCATCCCGTACGTCCACCCGCAGGTCCGGCACATGACCTGGTTGGCGGGGTCGTTCTGCTGCTGCCGGAGGTAGTCGACCGCCTCGCGGTACGTGTTGATGTCGACGTACTCCTCCAGGTACCGCTCCAGCGTCTCGCGCTCGTCGGCGTCCGGGTGGTCCAGGAGCGCGATGGCGCAGGCGTGCTTAATGCCCAGCCAGTCCTTGAGGACGGCGAGCTTCTTCTTCTTCGCGGCCATCTTCGGCATCTCAAGCTCTCGTTCCGCGGCTGCGGTGATCCCAGACTCACCGGCCGCTCAAGAGCGAGACCAGCGAAGGCGAAGCGGTGAAGGTGGCTCGGCCCCGAGGACCTTCGGTAGAACGCGTCCGGTCTGGGCCGTCCGCACCGGGCCACGAGCCGGGCCCACGGTCAAGCGACCGCAGACCCGACTGTAGCGAACAACACCGACACTCAGGGCGTGATCTGAGCGGACGTCACGCGATCGGAGTGGATGCGGTGGGCCTTGCGGCCGGCGGGCGACTGCACCAGCGCGGCCGCGGAGTGCTCGACCATCGCCGCGTGCACGCTGACCGGCGCGGTGACCCGGACGAGGTAGCCCTGCCCCCGGCGGATCGTCTGGCCAGCGTCGAGCGCCTGGCGGACCGCGTCGTCGGCGACGTCGACCAGGTGCTCGGCGACCAGGCCGGGCACGTCGACCACCGCGACCGGATCGGCGGGCGCCTGCTCCTGGCCGTCGGCGACGTCGTCCTGGTCGCCGCTGTCGAGCAGTTCCGACAAGTCGTTGGGCATGTCGCGGGCCCCGGCGGCATCGAGGACCCGCCGCACGGTCTTCGGGGCGATGTCGTACTGCCGGGCGAGGGCCTTCACGGCGGTCCCCTCGCGGTACGCCTCCACCAGCTCGACCACCTCGCCCTCGTCGAGCGCGGCCGGACGCCCGAGCGTCTTCCCGCTCGCCTCGGCCGCGGCGACGCCCTCCTTCGTGTTTTCGCTGATCATGTCGCGCTGGAACTCCAACACGGCCGCGAGCACGGAGACCATCATCTTGGTGCCCGGGTCGTCCGAGGCGAGGTCGATCCCGGACAGCAGCCCCGACTCCACCCGCAGGTGCAGCCCGCGCCGGATCAGCACCGGCCGCAGGGCGATGATGTCCGCCACCGACCGGAACAGGCGGGCCGCGTCCGCGATGCGGATCGTGTCGCCGACGGCGGCGGCGTCGAGCAGCTCCTTGAATCCGGTGCGGTGCAGCGACAGGACGCGGCTGGAAGTCGCCGGGTCCTCGTAGGCCGGGGCGCCGGCGGCGAGCAGCGCCGCCAGGGCGTGCCGCTGCCGGGCGTCGGTCTGCGAGTCCGTCGAGTGCCGCAGGTACAGGCGGTCGGCCACGGTGGAACTCCTTCGGTGGGTCAGCGTCGGTGTGCGGCGACAAGGGCGGCGACGTCGTCGCCGGTGATGGTGAGGTCGGGCGCGGCCAGCAGCGCGGCGGCCACGGCGTGCACGGCGGGCCACTGCTCTGCGACCAGGCCGCGGGCTTCCTCGCTGACCTCGGTCCAGGTCGCCCCGGCGTCGGGGTCGGCGGGCGGGGGCCCGTCGAGCGTGATGGTGAAGCCCAGGGAGGCGGCGGCGCTGATCGCGGTGTCCCGGTCGTGGGCGGCGCAGGCCGTGCGAGCGGTCGCCCCGGTCAGCAGCCCGGCGGCCTCCAGGTGGTGCAGCTCGCCGTGCTCCCCGGCGGCGGCGATCAGCGCCAGGCCGTACGCGGAGACGGGCGCGTTCTCGTACGAGGTCGCCCCGGTCCACCCGGCGCCTGTCTCCCGTACGACCCGCATCACGCGGACGCGGGTGCACGGGACGCCGAGCACGGCGGCGACGACCGCGTGCGCGGCCTCGTGGTGGGCCAGGCCCGCCCGGATCTGCTCCAGGGACAGCGGGCTGTCCACGGCGGCCGGGTCGGTGCGGTGGTCGTCCAGGTGCGGCACGGCGGGCTCCTAGAGCGGGGTGACGGTGCCGCCGACGAGGCGTTCGGCGGCGTCCTTCGCGTGACCGGCGCAGGTCCGGAAGGACTCCCCGGTCGCGTCGGTGACCTCGTGGGTCAGCGGCTCCCCGCACGGCGAGCCGAGACGGTCGTAGTTCCACGTCCGGGCGCACCCGGGGTCGGTGCACCAGGTGCGGCCACCGGTCCCGCGCAGCGTGTTGCCGTGGTCGGGGCAGACCCCCCACGGCACGGCGCACACCGAGCCGTCGCGCACGGCGCGGACCCGGGCGAGGTCGCTGGCGGTCTCCTCCAGGGCCCGGCTCACGTCGGCCAGGCGTCCGGCGGCGTCGTCCAGGCGGAAGCCGCTGTGCCGGGTCTCCTCCGTGCTCCGCAGGGCCCGCTCGACGGCACGGATGCGCTCCTGGAGGACGTCGGCCTCGGAGATCAGGGCGCGGATGGAGGCCGGGGTCGGCTCCGGGTCCACCGGGTCGTCGGCGTCGGTGAGGGCGCCGGCCTCCCAGTGGTCGAAGCCGCGGTCGGTGACGTGCGTCCAGACCTGCTTGGTGCCGATGACGCCGTTGGCCCACTGGAGGGCGGCCTCGACGTCGGCGGTGTGGTCGTGCGGGTGGAAGCTCTCGTGGCACTCGGTGATGTGCTCGCCGCTCGGGCGGTCGCCGGTCAGCTCCCAGCCGAACACGTCCACGTCGATCGGGCCGGGCACGAGCTTGTAGCGCGGGAAGGTCACGGGGTTCCCCCTCGGTTCGGCCGCGCCGGGGCGGCGTCGGCGTCCGTTCACCACTCTAGGGGGGCGAAAAGGGGGGGCGCAAGTACGGAACGGATTCCAATGGATCGCAGACCGTTCTAGCGCCCGATTTCCACCCTTCTGGGTGACTTGTTGGATTGGATCGGCTCGCGGGGGCTAAAACGACCGTTTCCGCCCCCGCCTGGAATGGATTCCAGGCAGTGTCAGCTTAGGGCTGACAAATGCATGTTGTCAGTCCTAGACTGACAACATGATGGAGACGCAGCACGACCCGGATGACCGCTTCGCCTACAGCCGCACCGCCCTTGCCCGCCTCGCGCTCGCCGCTGAACTGCGCGAGCTTGCCGACCGAGCCACCGCCGGCGTCCCCACCACCCGCGACATGTGGGCCCACCCTGGAGAAGCGGTCAGCGACGCCCTCGACCTCGTCGCCCAGGCCCAAGAGGTGCTGGTGCGCGCCGTCGTCTACGAGCGCCAGAAGCACACGAGCTGGGAGACGGTCGGCGAGAGGCTTGAGATCACGAGGCAGTCCGCCCATGCGAAGTACAAGCAGGCGGTTGCCGAGTGGGACCTCGCTCTACAGGAGCCGTTCTACCCGGCCCCGGAGGGCGGCGTGCGCGCCCAGCGTCTTCCCGAGGCCGCCTACGCCCCCACGCGCACCGGCCGCGATCTCGATGCCTGGGCTCGCATCCACGTCCCCGAAGAACAGGACACCGACCACCCGGTCACCGGCCACCTGCCCGCTCTCACCCTGGCCGAAGAGATGGTCCAAGTCCTTGACGCCCTCAAACACCTCTACCGCGACATGCACACCCCGCCCGACCCCGCCGCCCGCGCCCGCCTCACCGAACGCAAGGCCGCGCTCCTCGACCGCATCGCCGTCGAGGAGGGCCGCCCCGAAGCAGTCATCCAGGCATCCGAGGCCCGCATCGTGGCCGCCCAGCTCCGCGCCGAAGCCGAGCAGTAGGCGGACCGGCCCGCGCCGCCGCCCTGCGCGCCGAGACGTAACCGCCCTTCAGCGCCTGCCCGCAGGAAAAGAACCGGACTGCGCGCACGCACGCATCTCACAATAGAAACCGTCAACACCCAGAGGGGGACACCAATGAGTGAGCACCAGAACACTCCGACAGCCGTCGTCTACGACATCTTCACGGAGCGGTCCGGCGACCTCATCGCCTGGTACACGCGACTGTCCGACAACGCCACCGAGCCGGCCGAGCGAGAGCAGTGGTGGAGCAAGGCACTGCAGGTCCGTGACACCAAGCGGGCCATCCCTGCCCACGATCGGGAGCAGATCCTCGCACAGCTCACCCGCTGGACTGCGGAGCTGGACGTGCTGAAGGCGGCCGAGTGACCGACCCGAGCGAGTTCTACTTAACCGAGGAACAGCTCGAAGAACGCTTCGAGCAACGCGTCAAGGAATTCGTCTTCTCCGGGTATGAGCCACAGGCCCAGCCCGTCCTCGTACTGTTGGGCGGGCAGCCCGCGGCCGGGAAGAGCCAGGCCATGGCTGCCACCCAGCAGCGCCATGCCGATAGGCACCTGGTCCCGCTCACCGGCGACGAGCTGCGCCCCTTCCACCCTCGGTACGCCGAACTGCTTGAGGCCGACGCGCAGACGAGGGAGACCGCCACCGCGCAGGCTTCTGGCGCCTGGGTCCGGATGAGCATCGACCACGCTCTCAACGAGGGGCACAGCCTGGTCCTGGAGGGGGTGTTTCGCGATCCGGCCATGACGCTGGGCACCGCCGAGCGGTTCGCGCAGCATGACGTCCAGGTGGAGGTAGTCGCCTTGGCGGTCCGTGAGGAGCGCAGCCGACTCGACGCGGTAAGCCGCTTCCTTGAGGGAGGCCGCTGGACGCCGCCGGAATTGCAGAACCTGGCCTACAGCAAGGTCCCCGAGACTGTGGCCGCCGCGGAGGCCAGCCCCGCCGTCCAGCGCGTCGTCATCACCAACCGCACCGGCGCTGATCTCTACGTCAGCGAGCGGGGCCCCGACGGGAACCTGCTGCGGGAACCCGGCGCGGTGCAGGCCCTGGAGGAGGAGCGAGCGCGCCCCTTCCCCGCCGGAGAGGCCGAGCAGTGGCTCGATCTGCGCACGTCGGTCGTGGTGGAGATGGCTGCCCGAGGAGAGGTGAACGACGCCAGCCGGCCCGTTCTGCACAGTCTCGCTCGGGACGCCGAGGCCATCGCGCCGATGGCAGACCCGGACCCGGACAGCTCCGTGCGGCTGCGACACGAGGCCGCCGAGCCGGTGCTGGCTGTCCTGGCCGACCACGACGTGGCCTCCCTGCCCATGCAGATGCGTGGAGACGAGCAACTCCTGAACTCACCGGAGGGCCAGCAGGAACAGCAGCGTCGAGTCGAACTCTCGCCTCAAGCACGCGGAGAAGAGGACCGCATCCGGGAGGCGTTCGCAGCGGCCCGCGAACGTCACGAGCAGCGAACCGGCGCCCCCGAAGCGGACCGCACGGCCCAGCCGGACGGTACCGCGGCTGAGCGCGGCAGTTCGTACGAGGCCGCGGTCGAGGCCATCAACAGCAACCGCTCGCTGACGATCGAGGAAACCCTGGCCTTCATGAAGGGCCAGGAGGAGCGTCTGGCCGAGGCACCCCCGCATCAGCGGGAGCATCTCGATCGCCTCGATGACAAGGCACTGCCGCTGGTCCACCCCGACGCGATCGACGAGCACTTCAAGCACGCACCGCGCCGTGATGTCGCGCCGCCGGTCAGGGAGGAGCCAACGCAGGCCGCACCGCGAGTCTCAGCGGATCGCGATCAGCCAAGCCACGTCGCTGATGCGGACGGACGGAGCGCCGGCGTTCAGAGCAAACTCGACACGCTGCGCTCGACGCTCCAGGGGCGTGCCGCTGCGACGCCTGCCGAGCGAGACGATCAGGGGAACTCCGGTGCTGCCGGGCGCGGTAAGCCGGCCGCCAGCAGGGAGAAGGAAACGGGGCCCTCCCCGCAGCGCGAGCGCGACGAGAAACGCCAGCAGGATCAGGACCGGGGACAAGAGCGCTGACCGGTCGCCGGCGCGCACGTCTCTGCCCAAGCCCGTAGAACGGGCTTGGGCAGTTCTCATTCCGGCTGCGCCACGGGCGAGGACTCGGTCACCGGCGGCAGGGCGCCACGGTCGGTTGTTGCTACCGGCTTCGGCGCGGTGTGACCGTTGAGGCACGACCGGTTGATGCGTCTACAGGCCCGCCGCAGGCTCTCGTCGAGGTACCGGTCGTGCCAGTAGACCGCGGCGTCGCCGACTCCTTTCGACTTGTGGTCGGCCAGCATCGCGGCCTTCCACGATCCGTGGAGGGCGGCCAGTTCGTCGACTGCTCCCTTGTGATGGGGCCAGCACGGTAGGACGCGCAGGTCACCGCTGATTTCGTAGTGCCCCTGCAGCCAGTCGACCCAGTCCGCGAGAGCCGCCCACTCCTCGGGGGCAGCCCGATCGGTCCAGCTGGCAGGGTGCGGGGGTTCTTCGTCGCCAACGTCCTCAGCCTCGGCGGCCGCCAGCTGGTCGACGACTTCCTGCAGCTGCTCGCGCAGTTGGCCAACCGCCTTGCCCAGACGGTCACTGCGCTCCATGCCGTCCTCGGCCACCGCCGAGACCAGCATCACCAGCTCGTCGAGCTGGTCTTCCAGTCCCTCCAGCGTCAGCCGGCTCACGAGTTCTTCTCCAGCGAAATGCCGCCGTCATCCTCGGCGTCGCCGGCCGGGGGCGGCGTCGGCTCGCCGTACAGCCGCTTGCTGTCCGCGACCAGCTGCGCCAGGTCGCTTTCCCAGTACGGCTCCGCCTCGATCATCATCGGCCCGACGCCTTGCATCATCACGACCATGCGCCGTGGCGCGAGTCGGCCGAGTTCCGAGACCGGCAGAATCGCCTTCTCCCGAGTTCCCTCGGAGGTCTGCTGGGCCCCGACGAGGGACCGCTGGTCGCTGGAGCGGGTGATCTGCGGGGCGTCCCACTCGCCGACCAGGTCGCTGACCCGCTTCAGCAGCACGGAGGTATCGGACAGGCCGCCGCCGTAGGTCTTGCAGGCCGCGGCGTCCCAGAGGGTGTCCATCCCGTGCTCGCCGAACGCCTCGACGCCCTGGCCCCAGGTCTGCAGCCAGGCCATGACGACGATGCCCTTGCTGCGGTAGTAGGTGTAGAGGTCCGGCAGCTGGCGCCAGCGCACGGTGTTGGCGACCTCGTCGAGCGGTGCGACGAGCGGCGGATTGAGCCGGCTGCCCGGTGCGCGGTCGGCCGCTCGGTCCGCGGTGTTCAGTACGGCGGCCGACAACGCGGTGGTCAGCGGGGCGGCCGAGCCGGCGCCTTTTCGCGAGAGCAGGTACAGGGTGTCGGTGGAGGTGACAAAGTCCTCGGGCCGGAACTCCGGCCGGCTGTGCAACTGCTCGGAAGGGCAGGTCACCCAGCGCGTGATGTCGGGGTTGGTGAGCCACCCCACGAACACCTCCGCCGTCGCGAAGACGCTCTCACGGGTCTTCTCCGGGAGTCGGCGCATGCCCTGCAGGCCAACTGCGGCGACCGTCGCGCCGTGAGCACGCAGGATGTCGTCAGGGTCGGTGTTCTGGGAGTCCGTCAGCCACTCGTAGACGACGGTGATCTGCTGGCCATCCAACGCGGCGGCCAGCAGGCACCATGCCAACACGCTCTTGCCCTTGGGGTCGAAGAACCCGTCCGCCTTCGCCCGCTGTTCGGCGTCGGAGTTGCCATCGGCCAGGACGCCCATCAGCTCTTCGGCGTCGGAGAGCTTCCTGACCTGCCGCAGAGGGTTCCACCACCAGCTGGGGTCCTCCCCGACGATCTCCTGGGGGTCGAATACCCAGGTCTCGCCCTTGAAGGAGCGGCCGAGGCGAGTGAGCTTGACGACGTCATCCTTGTTGGTCGAGGTCATGCAGGCGCCGGGAGCACGCAGGATGGCCGGCACGACCTGGGCGACGGTCTTGTGACGGCCGGGGCCGGCGATCGTCAGATGCAGGAACTCCCACGGGGCGTAGACCCGCTGACCGGTGGTGACCGAGCGCCCCACGCAGATTCCGGGTTCTGCGTTCTCGATCTGCAGTCGCCGCGCGGTCCGCTCGACCTCGGCCCTCAGCGCGACGTGATCGCGACGCGTCGACATCCGGCGGGCCGCTTCATCCGTCGCCTGGGTGGACACGCCAGCGCGCCACCGGCGCCGCACGATGCGGGCTACCAGGATGCCAACCACCGCGGCGGCGGCCGCCTCGATGAGCGCGAAGACGGTGGCCGCCGACGTCCACCTCCACTCTCCGGTCACCAGCCCCAGCAGCGGCGTGACCGGGGCGGTGAACTCCCAGGCCCCAGTGGCCCACCATTGCGCGGCGGTCAGGGCCAGGTAGGCGGCCGCGACCACCAGCAGGCCGCAGCCGATCGCCACCGCGGCGGCGATCTGGCCCGGTGTGGTGCGCTCACCGCCACGGTTCATCGGCCAGCCCCCTCCACATCGAGGCCCTGGGCGCCGCCGGTCTCCTGGATCCGGTTGGCCCACTTCTGGTTGGTGTCGTTGAGCCTGATCTCCGCCGGCGTCAGCGCCGTCTGGATCGGAATGCCCGCATTTGCACCGGCCTTGACCAAGAACTTGCCTCGGCCGGGCGGGGGCATCTCCTGGCCGGTCCGCACGTCGATGCTCGGTGGAATCGACCACTCGACGATCAGCTCACGCTCTCGCGAGGACAACGGCACGATCTTGTTCAGGGCGTCCATCTCGGCACGGGGCAGACCACCGAGGAACACCATCCCGGATCGCTCGACAAAACCCTTGGCCTTGCTTCTGTCCTCGGGGTTGGGCAGGGAGAGCAGGTCATCGGTGGAGTGCGTGGTCATCGACTGCCCGATGCCGATCTGGCGGTTGAGGCGCGTGAGTTCGTCGACTCGGTCGACCAGGCCCACGCCGGCCCTCAGGATCCGCCACAACTCATCGAGCACGAGGAAGAAGTTCCGGCGCGGGGCGAGGCCGGCGTCGGTGAGCCGGTCATTGGCCTCGATCGTGGCGAACGCCTCGGCCCAGCACGTCAGCAGCACCGCGCCCTCCAGCGTCTTCTCGGACGCGGGGATGGACGACAGGTCGATCGACACCGGCCGGTCCAGCGACAGCCGGTGGCTCGTCTGCCGGTTGAAGGTGGACGCCAGCGTGCCCTCGACCAGGCTCATCAGCGACTTCAACAGCGGCTTCACCGCCTGCCGGTACTGCTCCTCGCTGTCGGCCAGCGTCATCGACCGCAGCGTGTCGGGACCGTCCTTCAAAAGCGTCACCAGGTCAGCGAGCAGGGCCGGTCGGCCCAGGTCGACGTCGTCGAGCAGCTCGATGGCCTTGCCCAGCAGCGCCTCCTCATCACCCGTGATCGGCGCCTTACGGACGATGGAGACCAGCGCCGCCACCATGGTCGAGCGCCGGCCGGTCGCTTCGTCCAGCAGCCGGCGGCGGGCGGTGCCGGTCAGCCGCTGCGCGGCCGCGCCCATCTCCCCCAAGTCGAGCGGGTTGAGTGAACCCATCCCTCGCCCGAGTTGGATGACCTGCCCGCCCAAGGCTCGGATCAAGTCCGTGTACTCGCCCTTGGTGTCCCCCGGGACCAGGGAGACGGTCCCGCGGAAGTCCAGGCCGACGATCATGCGCCGGTTCACCGTGGACTTGCCCAGGCCCGGTTTGGCCAGCGTGAACATCGACGGGTTGGCGATCAGACCGGCACGTTCGAACCAGCTGATCGGGTCGCAGCACAGGGTCGCGCCCGTCACCAGGTTGCGCCCGAGCGGGACGCCCATCATGGGCGTGCTGGCACCGACCACGAACGGCCACAAGCCGCAGACCTGCCGGCTGGTGCCCCGGTACTCGGTGGGCAGGTCCAGGTAGGACGTGCGACCACCGGCCGGGCCGTACATCCCGCGGGCACCGATGCGGGCCGGCAGACCCCAGTTGCGGCCGCGCACCGCCAGCCCGGCCTCTTCCTCAGTCTTCTTCGAACGCCGAGCCACGGCGCACCCCCTCGTTACTTCAGTGTCTTCGGCAGCTGCAGGGCGATGTGTTCCGGCAGGATCACGCCGATCGGCAGCGCGGCCAGGAACGCGGCGTCCTGACTCCCCCAGGCGTAGCGCAGGGCGATCCGGGCCGGTGCCGAGAGGCTGTCCACCGCGGTCTGCGCAGCCAGCATCCGATGCGCCTCCTCGCCTTCATCGTGCACGGTGGCCGTGACGACGAGTCCGAACAGGGTCAGGCCCGCTCCGCGCGCTTCCTCTTGCCGGGTCTTGGCGGCCGCGGAGTACTCGGCCTCCGCCCGGGCCTGCCCGTTGCGGGACGTCTCCGTGCGGCTGCGCGCCGCGCGGAAGTCGCGGTCGGCGATGGCGGCCGCCTCGGCTGGCGAGTGCGGCCGGTAGATGAGCGCCACCCGCTTGCGGTCGATGTCGCCGTGCGAGGACAGCAGCGACCGCAGGACGTCGGAGAACACCTCCCCGCGGGGTGCTTCGCCCATCATCCACGTGACGCTCATCGCCCCGTCGTGCCAATACGACTTCGGCTTTGTGATGTGCAGGGTGGGCCCGGCCTGGGACCAGGTGAGTCCCGAGTCGGTGCCCGCGGCCCGCGCCTGGTCGATGAGCTGGGCCACCCCTGGTTCGTAGGCGGTGCGCACAACCTCGGCCAGTTCCGTCGCCGACAGCGGGCTGGCCGCGCCGGCGCCGGTGGCGGCCAGCCGGTTGGTCAGCGAGGGCAGCCGGCGGCCGATCTCCACGGCCATCTCCGCCGGCGTCCTGGTCTTGCGGCCGATCGAGGAGGCGGCGTCGTAGACGAAGGTGACGTAGGTGTGGATGGTCGGTGACCCGGACGGATAGGTGCGGGAGATGTCCTCCATCACCTGCTGCGCGAGCGGGGAGGCCGCCTGCGAACGCTGGTAGGCGATCTCGGTGTGGAGCTTCTCACCGGAGTCGGGGGCGACCTCGACGACCACCTGGAAGCCGACCAGATTCGGCTCGCCGCCCATGGACTGCATGAAGCCGCCCCAGTTGGCGACCCACGTGTCGATGTCGCCCTGGTCGACGAGGCTGCCGCCCTGAGCGCTGCAGGACAGGGTCACCGCGAAGTGCTCGACCTGGTGGTAGTGGATCAGGCCGAAGGCGCGGCCGAGGCCGTCGGTTGCCTCGTACATGTCGGAGGCCATCGCCAGGCCCGGCAGCAGCGACTTGCCGCCGGGAACCTTCGACAGCACGCCAGAGCGGTACACGTGTTGACCTTTCATCACGCCTCGGATCCAGGACAGGCGCGAGTAGAGCAGGGTGCCCATGTGGCGGCCGTAGCGGTCGCGCACGGCCAGGGGCACGAGGACGATGGCGCCGACGAAGACCGTGACGGCCGCGATCCAGAGGTTCAGCGGAGCCGCGGTGCCGGCGACGGCGAGGAAGAGGAACAGCACGCCGGTCGGGACGAGCCCCAGGCCGCCCAGGCCGGGCGGACGGGGGCGGCGCCAGTTGCCGTACGTCCGCAGCGTTTCGGATTCAGGAGCCACTGGGCCCACCCCCTTCGGTGGCGTCCTCGAACCCTTCGAGGACCTTGTCCTTGCCGGCCTTGACGGCCTGCGCGCCGATGGCGATGCCGACGCCGACGGGGCCTGCGGTACCGGCGGCCGCCGTGCTGGTGCCCGCGGTGGCCGTTCCCGCTGTTGCCGTGCCGGTGGTGGCCGTGGCGGTGCCGGTGGTGGCCGCGCTGGTTCCGGTGGAGGACGTGCTGCTGCCGAGCGATCCGCCGTCGGAGACGCCGCCGGACGGCGCGGACTTGCTCAGGCCCACGTTCGAGGCGCCCGTGGGGGCCCCGTCGGCGGCGGGCGACGACTGGGCGGAGATGCCGGACGACGTCGACCCGGACGGGCCGCTGCTGGTGTCGGTGCTGGAGAGGCGCTCAACGGCGGCAGCGCCGCCTCCGATCGAGCCGCCGCCGGTCAGGGCGACGCCCGCCGGCTGCAGCAGCCGGAGCAGGGCCGGCAGTACGACGACCGCAGCGGACAGCAGCACGAAGCCGGTGATGCCGCTGCTGAGGTCCTGAGTCAGGCCGGAGCCCATCAGCCGGTACGCGGCCGCATAGACGGTGGCCGCCGCCGGCTTCAGGGCGAGGAACGCCAGCGTCCACGACAGCCAACGCGATAGCCAGCGTGACCCCATGCCCGTCAGGCTGGTGGCGGCCGGGATGGACACGGTGCCGGCCAGCAGCACCAGGACGGCCGCGCGGAAGAACATGATGATGAGCTGCAGCAGCGAGAAGACACACGCGAAGAGCACCAGCAGCAGCGGCACGCCCGGCCCACCGAGCGAGCTGGACAGGCCCGTGATGGACAGGGCGGCCGCGCCCAGCTTCTCGTCGGCGTTGCCGCCCAGGGACTGGTCGATGATCCAGTTGGTGTAGGAGTCGCCGATCTCGATGCAGATCTGGACACCGGGAATGAACATCCCGTTGATCAAGACGAGCTTGACCATGCCCTGCAGGACGGTACGCATCTCCTCGCCGCTGCCGCGCAGCGAGTAGGCCATCTTCGCCCCCGCGATGACCAGGCAGATCGCGGTCAGCGCGGAGGACAGCCACATGACGTGGGTGTCCAGCCAGGAGGCGACGGAAGTGGCTCCGGTGATCGTCTCGCCTGGTTTGCCCGTGGGTGAGACGCCGGGAGTGGAAACCTTCAGCCACAGCGAGGTGATCGACTGCACCACCTTGCCCAATCCCGCGGCGAGGGAACGGAGGGCGTCCTCCATCCAGTTGCCGATGGTGTTGCCAACGACTGCCGAAGCCCCGTCACAGCCCCAGGAGGCGGGAGGGATGTCGCACAGGCCGAAGTCGGGCACTACACACCCCCGAACCGGATGTAGCCGTCGAGGCTGGTGAGCTGAATGCCGGGGGTGTTCAGGCCGCCGGTGGGCGGCGGCACGATCTTCCAGTCCCCGCCCGACCACTGCACGGTGATGTCGGAGGACTTCAGTGAGTGGGCGGTCTCCGACCCGTTGACGAGGGAGACCACGGTGGTGGCATCGGTGTACGACACGATCCTGAACCCGGCGATCTGCGCCATCTGACCGCTCTGGACGGGCTGGTTGACCTTCTTCAGCTGCTGCTCCAGGGCGTCCCGGGCGGGGCCGGGCAGGGCCTGGGCCCGCAGCGGGGCGACGTCCGGAGCGACCAGGATCGAGCGGTAGAACCCGTTCGCGGCGGCCATGAGCGCCCCGCGGGGGGTGTGCGCGTAGCAGCTGGCCGTCTTGCCGTCGATCTTCAGCGGGCCCGCGCTCTTGGAGCGCGGCAGCGCCACGGTGTTGACCAGGTCCCAGGTGACATCGTCGGGTGCCGTGGTCGGCACGGACTTGTTCGTATCGGTCGGCGTGCAGCCGTTGCCGTCCGGGGCCGGAGGTTGACCGTCGCCGGCCCCGCTTTGGGCGCCGGACGTCGGGGTACTGCTGCCGGTCGGCTGCGGCCCGGCTGCGTTGTCCTTGTCGTCGCCCGAGGTGACGACGACGAAGACCCCCAGCAGGACGACGATGAGGATGATTGCGGCGGATGCGATGAAGAGCCGGTTGCCGCCGTCTTCATCACCGGTGGTGCGCTTCGCCATATGGCGTCCCCCCTAGGTTCGGATCACTTCATCAGTGCGTTGGCCAGCGTGGATGCGGCGGAGATGATGATGCTGCCGACGCAGGCGCCGCCCAGGGCCTTCATGGCGCGACTCGATCCGTGGCCGGAGAAGTAGGCCCAGCACAGGATCGCGCCGGAGATCACGAACGCCACGCCGGCCGCCCAGGCCGCGACCCAGGTGATCCAGTTGCCGATGGTCTGGATCTTGCTGCAGGCCCCGGGCGGGCATTCGCCGATGGCCAGCAGGATTCTCGTGTTCAACGTGTTCCCTCCGTTGGGTGATGCAGGTCGAGCCGAGTGCGTGGATCAGGGGGAGGCATGGCCGGCCCCACGGGACCGGTGGGCCCGGGCCGTCCGCCGGGTGTCATCGGCTGCTGTTGGTAGTGGGTGCCCGCACGCATCGGCTGCGCCGGCCCGGGCGCCTGGTGCGACGCCGGACCGGGCGGCAGCGCCAGGGTGATCTGAGGAGGCGGCAGTTGGCGCAGGGTCTCTTCCAGCGCGCCGAGCGCCTTGACGCGCCTGGCCGGGCGGCCACCCTCGCGCCACTCCTCGACCCAGGGCACCTCCCAGCTGTTGTCCACCGCGCCGGTCAGCACACGAACGCGGTCACGCACGCTGCGGGGCGCCTTGGTGGGAGCGTCGGCCATGAGCACCAGGCCGACGATGTTCGTACTGGCCGGGGCCATGCCCGTATGCCACTCCTGAAGCGCGGCCTGCGCGCAGGCCAGCCCGTGCGCATCCGCGCGGGCCACGAGCACTACGTGCACGCCGGCGACCGCACCGTGGATGTCCGGCCATCGGCGAAGCGCGTCGCCGCCGCCGCCGACGGTGCGCAGGAGCGTCGAGACGCCGGCGCCGCCGTGCACGCCGAGCGCCCACCAGATCACCCCTGGAGTAGGGGGCATCGGGAGGGTGCCGAGTTGCTGCTGCGGGACCTGCACGGACAACTGGCGCTGAGCCGCGGACGTCTGACGGGGTGCCGGCGGCGCTGGCGTCGGCTGGTGATCCTGTGGCGGCACGGCCGGTTGCGGGGTAACCCACAGATCGACTCTTTCGTCCCCCATCCCCGTTCCTTTCTCCGCAACCACAAAACCCGTGATCGCGGACGATTACAGTACCTTCCCAGTCGCGCTGAGCAACTAAAAAAATCGAACGGGCGGGAATAGCCGTTGATACCGTGCGATCTCCATTGAGAGCGCCAGGGGGAGAGTGTGGGTGTACGAGTTCGGCGACTGCGGCGACCGGCTGACGGGATATCCGGAGGTTATGACCCCCAGGGAAGTGGCCGACGCGCTCCGCGTGGAGGTGGGGACGGTGGTGAAGTGGCTGAGTCAAGGACACATACCCGCCTTCCAAGTTGGCCCAAAGAGGACATGGCGGGTATTCAAGTCAGA
The DNA here is from genome assembly GCF_045799175.1 of Streptomyces sp. VTCC 41912. Classification (NCBI taxonomy): domain Bacteria; kingdom Bacillati; phylum Actinomycetota; class Actinomycetes; order Kitasatosporales; family Streptomycetaceae; genus Streptomyces; species Streptomyces sp. VTCC 41912. The sequence goes on along the minus strand of NZ_JBJMAB010000042.1, from coordinate 25,800 downwards.
GCTGTACAAATATATCCAGTCGAATCGGAACTCATGGGGCGTTACATCCGAGTGAGTTTGTTTTTGAATTCGGGCGTGGCGGCATGACCAGAATTCTGCGCAGAACCCTCGCGACGGCCGTCGGACTCGCTTTGGTAGCCGGCTGCGGAATGGTCGACGGCGGCAGCACCCTCGGAGGGTTGAGCGACGCCGTCCCGAGCGAATACCGCGGCTGGATCACGAAGGCCGGCAGCATCTGCTCCCAGATCCCGCCCGCCATTATCGCGGCCCAGATAGAGGCCGAGTCCGGATGGAACCCGCAGGCCCGCTCCCCGGTAGGCGCCCTGGGGCTCAGCCAGTTCATGCCGGGCACCTGGGCGACCTACGGCGTGGACGGCGACGGCGACGGCAAGGCCGACCCCTTCAACCCGGCCGACGCGATCCTCTCGCAGGGCACCTACGACTGCGTGATCGCCAAGGAACTGCTGCCGGGCATCGCCGGCGGGAAGCTCACCGGCGACATCGTGTCCCTGACGCTGGCCGGCTACAACGCCGGATCCGGCGCGGTGTGGCAGCACCACGGAGTCCCGCCCTACTGGGAGACCCAGGGCTACGTCGCCAGCATCTTGAAGCTCGCGCAGAAGTACCAGGGCGCCGTCGCCGGCGGAGGCCCAGCTGGAACCGGCGCGGGCGCCAAGGCCGTCGCCGCAGCGGAGCAGTACCTCGGCCGCCCCTACATCTGGGGTGGCGGTGGAGCCAGCGGACCAAGCCCCGAGGGCGGCTTCGACTGCTCGGGCCTGACGCAATACGCGATCTACGCCGCCACCGGTAAGACGATCCCGCGCACCTCGCAGACCCAGCGCGGCGCCGGCGTCCCCGTTCCCCGCTCACAGATGCGCCCCGGCGACGTCATCGTCATCAACAACGACGGCGACTGGGGGCACGTCGGCCTCTACGCCGGCAACGGTCAGATGATCCACGCACCCCACCCAGGAACCGTCGTCAAGCGGGTGCCCCTCGACGCGTCGTGGCAGAAGTACCCGTGGGACATCAGGAGATTCACATGAGCACGACGAGGACCTCCCGCCGCCTGGCCGCGGCTGCCGCCACCGTCCTGGTCGCAGCGGCCGCCGCCGGCTGCGGCAGCCAGGACGACAACACCCCGACGCCCGCACCGTCGCACTCCTCCCCCGCCCCGACAGCCCGCCCCACGGCCACCTACTCACCCCCGCAGGCGATGCCCTCGGGCAAGGCCGGCACCCCCAAGGGCCTACCCACGACCGTCAACGAGGAGGACGCCACCGCGGTGGCCCACGCCCTTGCCGTCACGGCGTTCACCTACGACACCGCACTGGACCGCACGCCCGCCGACGCCCAACGCCGCGCCGGGCGGTGGCTCACCCCCGCCTACGCCAAGACAGCCCTGGCCCAACCCGTCGCGCCGCCCGGCGCCAGCTGGAACCAGATGGCCGCCCACCACGGCTACACGGCTGTCACCGCCCGTCAGGCCCACGACACCGCCCCCGCGAGCACTCAGACCAGCGCCTACCGGCAGTTCGAAGTCACCGTCCAATTCCGCGGCCGCGACGGCTGGAAGGGCGACGCTGACGAACACTGGGTGACCTGGATCCACCTCGCCCGCAGCACCGCCAGCAGTCCCTGGAAGGCCGACAGCATGCGAGTCTCAACGTGACGACGAACATCGATCCCGCCACCGTCCCCGCCTGGCCCGCGCCCGAGGTCCGCCTCACCGGCCAGGGCCTGGTCGAGGTCGACGGGGTCAGCCTGCGCCTGCCCCAGGGCCTCGACGGAGCCGACGCTCGCCGATGGGCCGTCCAGCACGTCGCCAGCAAGTACGCCCGCCTCGGCCGGCCGATCCGCGTCACCGCGATCGAGACCGACGGCGCCCGCATCCCGCTGATCGTCCACCCCGACGGCACGGTCCAGGCCGTCCCCGAAGAGACCCCGGCCCGCCGCGGCCTCCGCCTGCCCGCGCCGGCCCCCCGCAAAGGCAGCACGAACCCTGGCGAGAAACCGGAGGCCGCAGGCAAGTCCCAGGCCCGCGGCCTGATCGCGGTGGCGGTCTTCCTCGGCGCGATAGCCCTGATCGGCGTGGTCATCCTCAACATCGCAGGCGGCGACCCCGCCCAGGCCCCCAACACCCGTACCCGCGCCACCGCGTCCGGGCCCGCAACCCCACCACCGGCGAACCTGCCTCGGCCGGCACCGGAGGGCTGGACGACCCGCGCCGCCTGGTCCCTGCCGGTCAGCGCCGACGTCTCACCCGCCGTCGCCCCCAACGGCACGGTCGCCACCGTCACCGACAAGGGCGAGCTGGCCGTCCTCGACCCGGCCACCGGCATCACGCGGTGGACCGCGGAACTCCCCGACGGCGCCTATGGAGCGCTGGTGTTCACCCGCATCGACGGCCGCGCCGTCCTGGCCCTCAGCAGCGGGCAGACGCTGCACTACTGGCCGCTCGACGGCTCACGACACCCGCACACCACCGTGGACCTGCCCTCCAGCGGCGGCACCGTCACGTTCGCAGGCGACTCCCCCCTGGTCGCCCTCGACGAGGCAACCGCCGGCGTGATCAGCAAGGGCCAGGTCCGCACCGTCGACCTGCCCGCGAAGGCCACCGCGCTCGCCGCCAACGGCACCACCGTTCTCGCCGCCAACGGTGCCGGCCACATCTGGAGCCTGACACCCGGCCAGAAGGACCTCGGCAAGGGGCAGCAGCTCGCCCCACCTGCCAACGGCGCCCGCCTGAACCGGGTTGTGGGCATCGACGGCCGGCGTCTGGCAGGGGTGTGGCAGAACGGCTCCACCATCATCGCCACCGCCTACGACGCGCACACCGGCAAGCCGCTCGCCGCCGCCAAGGCCGGACAGGACGCCGACACCTCCACCATGCGCGTCACCGGCGACCTGGTCGCGATCGGCCCACTGCTCCTCAACACCGCCGACGGCAGCGGCCGCTACGTCACCGGCACCACCCCCAAGGCCGCAGCCGGCGGCCGCATCTACGCCATCGACCAGCAGCAGCGCACCCATGCCCTGGCGGCCGGCACCGACACCGTCATCGGCGGAGACGACGTCGCGCTCCCCCTCGGAGTCGCCGCCGGCCGTGCCCTGGTGGTCGCCGACAAGCTGGGCCAGCGCACGCTCTACGCCCTCACCCCCGGCACCGGCGGCCAACAGCCGCTCCCCGGCAGCTCCGGCCAGGTCGATCCGCCGCAGCCCCCGGGGCAGGGGCAGTAGTCCACACGCGGAGCTCTGGGCCGTGGAAGGTCAACACGACGACAGGTGTGCGCAGTTGGGCCGGGCCATGCTCCACCCTCCACGCCAGTAGCGGAATCGCCCCGTCCGGCAACCTGACCGGGCGGGGCGACCGCTGTGCTTCACCCGCTACGGTTGCGGGCTATGCGAGAAACACAAGGACAGACCGTACAGGTATCGCCCCTGAGCGACGACCTGGCGTTCCTCGACATCGTCACCGAATGGGACCTCAGTTCCGCCTACCACAGCTGGAAACCCAGCATCGTGGTGCCGCCGACGTTCCTGCCCGGGACCTTGCCCCGCGTCATCGCCATCTGCAACCAGAAGGGCGGAGCGGGTAAGACGACCACCGCACTCGAACTCGCGATGTCGCTGATCGCCCGCGGGCTGCGCGTGCGGCTGATCGACGCAGACCCGCAGGAGGCGTGCCTGACTGTATGGCTGCGCTACTTCTGGCCGGAGGACTTGGCGGAGCCCGCTCGTAAGAGCCTGGAGCACCTCTACTTCGACCAGACGGTCACGCTGCAGGACATCACCTACCCCACGCCGTACAAGGGCCTGTACTTCGTCCCGTCGTTCCCCGACCTCGAAGACGTCGAGACCAAGCACCCGACCGGCACGGATACCAACCTGCAGTACCACCTGTCCAAGCCCGACGACGGGTTCGACGTCACCATCATCGACTGCGGTCCGTCGCTCGGGCCGCTCACGGTGTCCGCGCTCGTGGCCTCTCAAGACGTCATCATTCCGGTGCAGGCCGCAAGTGGCCTCGACGTACGCGGTGCCGCCGCCCTGAACCGCACGATCCGGTCGGTGCAGGGTCGCCTCAACCCGCAACTGCGTGTGGCCAGCGTCGTGCTCACCGACTTCGAGAAGTCGACGCTTGCCCGGCAGATCGGCGGCAAGCTCGCCAAGGCGTACCCCAACGCCGTCATCCTCCCCGCACGCACATCCGTGCGGATCGGTGAAGCGCAGCTCGACAAGGAGCCGCTTCGGGTCTTCGCGCCGACCGCCACAACAGGTTTGGACTACGACCGCGGAGCCAGCGTCCTCTTCGGGAACAAGGGTGCAGCCTGATGGCCGGATATGACGCGAGCGACGCCCTGGACGACCTCTTCGACGATGACCGGGGGTACGCCGTCGGCGCCGGGACCGCGGTAGAGAAGCGGACGGAGGCGATCCTTGACGGACCGAAGCCGGCTGACAGCATCGACGCAGTACTGCGGCTCGCTGACGGTCTGCCGAGCATGGATGCCGTCCGGGAGGTCACGGAGGGGGATACCTCCGACCTCACCGAGCTGGAGCTGGAGCAGAAGGCGGCCACCGAGGAGGTGATCCGTACCGCACTGGCGACTGGTGACGCCTCGGTCTGGGTCATCGCGCAGGGGTTGGAGCGTGCCGCCAAGGGCAAGTGGTGGCGCCGCACCCACACAACCCTGGGCGCCTACGTCGAGGAACTCACCGGGCGCTCCGCGGTGTACGGCCGGCAGCTTCGCAAGGGACTGCCGCTGGCCCTGGAGACGGCCAAGCAGACCGGCGTAGTGCCCAACCCCGGGCAGATCAAGGAGACGCGGAAGACCGAGCGGCAGCACGGGACGCACGCGGCGGTGACGCTCTTTGATGTGGTGCGCGAAGTCAGTGCCGCGCTGGGAGAGAGGCCGACAGCGGCGTCGCTGCGTGCGGTGCACGAAGAACTCCCGGCGCAGCTCCCCACGATCCCGGACCAGCAGCGCGCCGTGATCGAGCAGGCCGCACAGCAAACGCTGGGCCTGGAAAGCGCTGCAATTGCAGCACCTGCGTTCGGATCTGAATCGAACACTGGCGCTGCAATTGCAGCGCCTGGTGGCGACGAGGGGGAGGGGTCGACCGAAGCTGGCGGGGCGGCGCAGTCCCCCTCCGCTGGAGCGGATGGGGCTGCGGACGACGGGATCGAGGACGCGGAGATCGTCCCCGAGCACCTGGTCACGCTGAAGGACACCCTGAAGAAGCTGCGGGAACTCAACAAGACCGTCACGCAAGACGTGTTCATTCAGGCCGCCGCGGGCGAGGCTGACCACGCCGAGTACCTCAGGGTGCGCAACGCCATCATCAAGTCGACGACCGAACTGCGCACCAAGGCACTCCGGGCCCCGAAGGAATGAGGGAGTGGAGGCCCGTCCGCATCGCACCCCTACCCGTGTCTGCGGGTGGGGGTGTTCCGCTTTGGTCAGTGTCAGCGTTTCGCTGACACTGGCTGCATGTCAGTGAAACGCTGACGTCGTGACGAAGGACTACGCGAAGCAGCGCGAGCTGCAGCAGGCGGCCGAGGCCCTACTCAGGGACCGGTACAACGAAGGCCACGACATCCACGACCCCGCCGAGGCGATGAAGGCCGTCCGTGCCGCCGTGTACGGCCACGGCGCCGGCCGAAGCCGTGAGCGCCGCCCCGAAGTGCCGGTCGAGGATGTCCTGGCCGCCCTCACGCAGGTCGGCGATGCCCGCCAGCGACTGGAGCGACTGGAGCTGGACCTGATCCGCGCGGCCCGCTCGCGGGGAGCGTCCTGGCAGAGGGTCGCCGACGGGCTCGGCCTCGGCACCCGCCAGAGCGCAGAGACCCGCGCGATGCGGCTGGAGACCGCTGCGCGCAGCGCCGGCCAGGACCACGACGTCGCAGGCGCCCGCATCGCGCGGGCGCGTCAACGCATCGCCGATGAATGGTGCGTGGAGCACGAGGACCGCATCCGGATGACCGGCGAGCAGCTCTATGACGCCGCCGCGGCCTGGCCAGACCTCGACACGGTGCACATCCACCAGCTGGCCACAGCGCTGGCCGCCGGCAGCGGTGGACCACAGCTTATGGAGTGCCTGCAGAACCTCCGGGCGACATTCGCCCCGCACGACGGGCCTCGCCTGCAGCCCACCCTCGGCAAGCGTGCCGAAGGCAGGGAGGTCACCGCGAACCAGGCCGACGCCGCAGTCGCCGCGCGGGACGCGATGCTGGCACTCCTCGACGAACTACGCACGGTGCGGAGCGCGGTGCTCAGCGCCAAGGAGGCACGGTGAACCCGAAGGTCGAGCAGACGCTCACCGGTGGTGCGTTGCTCTCGGCGGCTGCGACCGAGGTGACGAGCTGGCCGACGACCGGCACCTCCCGCGCCCGACAGGTCCGGTGGGTGGCCGGCGAGTACAGCCGAGCCCTGGCCCACCCCGACCACCCGCTGGACGACCAGGCCACCATCAAGCAGCTCTTCCGCTACGAGGCCGTGGAGGCATACCTGCAGCTGGCCCAGAGCGGAGCCCTGCGCGTCCGCGCGGCACGCAACCCAAGCAAGCCCTCCGACAACAGCCGACAAATCCGCCTCGACGCCCTACGGCAACTGGTGAAGGCGAGCGGCGCCGGAGCCTACGCCGAACTCCCCGCACAACCCGATCCGCCCGCCGCTCCGCCGGTTGCTCCGCGGCCGCGCTCTCTCCTCCGCGCGCAGCTGACCGAGCTGGCCGACGCCCCCGGCGCGACCGCGAGCCGGTTGCGGATGCTCGCCATCGCCGCGATCGTCTCCGACACCAGCATCCGCGCCGGCGAGCTGTGCGCCGGCACGGTCGAGGACCTGTCGCCGACGCTGGAGGAACTGCGCGTCGTCCGGCGCCCGCAGGGTCGCAACCCGGCCGACGCCTACGTGGAGATCCTGGCCCTGTCCGGACTGTCCCGCGCAGCGCTGCGCCGCTGGCTACCCGAGCGCCAGGCCCTACTGGCCCGAGGTACCTCGCGCGAGCTATGGGTCTCGCTGCTCAACAACCACATCGGCGGGCAGGCTACCCCGGCCGGGACGCCGCTGCAGCCCCGCGGCCTGAGCCGCGCCTGGACCCGTGCCGTGGCCGAGGCCAACACCGACATGGCTGGCGAGCCCGACTGGCTGCCACTGCCCACGCGCATGGAGCAGCTGCGCCGTGGTGTCCGGCCGGCCGCCCGCCGGGCACCGACGGAGCCGGATGCCGAGCGGGCCGTCGAGCTGCTCGACACCGTCGCCGTCCGCGGCCGACAGCTGGCCGCGGCCCGCGCGGACGACGTCGGCACCACCACGGAGATCGCGGCACGGATCCCCGTGCGCGAAGCGGTGACGGCCGCCTGGGCGGAGGGCATCGAGCACGCGGTGCAGCTCTCCGCCCTGACGGAGGCCGGCCTGCACGACGACGCCGCACTCGCGGCCGCCGGCTGGGAGCCAACGCTGCTCGCCGCGGTCGACCGAAGCCTGGGCTGGGGCAGGCCGAGCCGGGCGGCCGCCGCCGGCTGACCCCGTCGCCGATCACATGCGGTCCGGCGTGCGCCGCCGGACCCTGGGCCTATGGACGTCCAGCAGCCACCCGTCGTGGTGCACCCCCTCGCCCAGGGGACGCGCCGGGTAACGGTGCGCGGCGAGATGGTCGGTCGGGCCCGCGATCTGAACGACGTCTACGAGTTCCTCCGGCGGGCCGGCCTCGACGATCCGGACCCGCAGGACGCGTCGCTGGTCGAGTGGCGAGGCGGCGGCAGCGAGGAGTGGGAGTGAGAGCACCGAAGCTCAAGATCCATCGTTGCGCTTAACCGTCACACCGTGACGCTTCACCCAACGACCGTTCGGATGCGTCACGCCGCATCCGCCATGCCCGTGTCCGGCACGCCGCGCCGCAGTAGACCGCCCCCAGACGCTTGCTCAGCGGCACCGCAGCCCCGCACACCGGACACCGGCCCGAGGCCCACAGCTCTCCCCCACGGATGACATCCAGACCCTGCTGGACCGCCTCCTGGAACCGCGTCCACTCCCGATGCCGCTGGCGCCATGCCCTCCCGCGGCACGTCGCATCACAGAACCGCCGATTCGGGCCGGCATCGCGCGGCAGGGCCCTCCGGCACGCTTCGCAGCGCCGGGTCTTCCTGCTCTCCTTCACTCTTCCAGGGTCGCGCTGCGCCGGTCCCCGCAGCCCAGAACAGGTTCACCGGGTGTGGAAAGCCAGCGGGCCCGCACTCTTCAGTGCGGGCCCGCGTGACGATTGCTGCTTGGGTTGGCCTCGGGAGCCGACCTCGCCTTCAGCTGGCGTTGGGGTCCTTGCCCGCGAGAGAGGCGAGCAACTGGACGAGGGTGGCGTTGGTCTGGCGCTGCTCGGTGATGAAGTCATCGAGCTTGGCGCCCAAGCGGTCGACCTTCTGGTCGAGGTTGCCGACTTGGAGGCGCAGGGCTGTGAGGTCGCTCTTGACGATGCCGAACTCGCGCTCGGTGGTCTGCGCGTTCTCCTCGAAGCGGCGGGTGAGAGCAGCGAGCTCGCTTTGGGCGAGGGGGTCTTCGGCCATGGTGTCTCCAACGGTGAGCGAGCTGCTGTCGGCTGTCGAGTATCTCAGACGCCCGATATGACTGTGCCGGCCCTCGCCTCTTCACGATTTTCTGCTGAATCGCTGAGATCCGAAGAATTTCTCAGGTATGATCTCCGTGTTGACTCTTCGAGGAGGCCGTACCCATGCCCACGCTCAGCATCCACTTCGACTCCGCGGTCATCGCCCACCTGACACAGGCCCGTGACGGGGAGACCGTGCACGTCAATCTGACCCTGGGCAGCGCGGACACCCCTGCTGTCACCGCGCCCGCTGTGGGGGTGCCGCACGGCCCGCTGGCGGGGCTCATGGGAGCTGGGCTGCTGGAGCCCGGTACGGAACTGTCCTTTCGGCAACGGCGAGCCGGCCGCAGCGGCCGGGCGGTCGTGACCGCCGACGGCCAACTGATCGTTGACGGGTTCGCCTCTCCGTTTGCTTCTCCGTCGAAGGCTGCCGAGGCGATCACAGGGAACGTCATCAACGGCTGGACGCTGTGGCAGATGTCCGACGGCCGCACGCTGGATGAGCTGCGGCGCGCCCTGAACACCCCGACCGCGTAACGGGTTTCGCGCGGGCCTGTGCCGCCTGCGCTCGCCCCCTTCCACGCTCCACCTGACCTGTTCGTGGAGGAACAGTGCCCTCGCAGTCCCGTCCCGCGCCGCCGAAGCCGGATCCGGCCGACGGCTGGCCCCACTCGGTCCTGGCCAACCAGGTGCTCCCCGATGCCATACGCGGCGCGGTGTCCCAGCAGTGCCCAGTGGTGGTGTTCGTCGCCGGCCAGGCAGGCAGCGGCAAGACGCTGGTCGTCGACCTGGTGCACACCGCGCTGGAGCGGCGGGGCGGCGCGGTGCGCGTGGACCGTGATGTCTACAAGGCGTTCCACCCCCACTACGCCGCCTTCCTGGCCGAGGACGTGCGTACCGCCGGTGTGCGGGTGAGGCCGGAGACCTACCAGTGGCAAGCCGACGTCGAGGCGCGGGTGCGGGACGGTCGGTACGACGCGGTGGTGGAGGCACCCCTGGCCCACCCCGACGAGTTCCTCGCAGAGATTGCGGCATACCGGCAGGCCGGCTACCGGGTCGAGATCGTGGCCCTGGCCGTGCCCGAGGCGGTCAGTCAACTCGGCATCTTGGAGCGGTACCTACGCCTTGCCCAGGAGGGGCGGGCCCGCTACGTCTCCTGGGCCAACCACGACCGTTGTGCGGCCGCGCTGGTCGACACCCTCAGCGTGGTCGAAGCCGCGCACCTGGCGGACCGGGTGTTCGTCGTCAGGCGCGCCGTCGAGACAGCGATGGAGGTCGTCTACGACAACGCCCTCGACTCTGACGGGCAGTGGCGCCGCCCGACGGGCGCAGCCGACGCGGTACTCAGCGAACGGAACCGACCGTGGGACGCCCGGCAGACGGCCCGAGTTCGGCGGCAGCTCGCGGCCGCCGACCGCCGCCTGGCCGACCCGCGGCTACCGGAGGACTGGGCGCTGGCCGTCGTCCGCAGCGCCGAGCGCGCCTCGGCGTTGGCCGAGCCGGTCCGGCGCACCGCTCAGCCCCGGCAGGACGCGCCCGGGGTGGACTACCACCGACTCTCGGCGGACGAGCACCGGTGGATTTTCGATGAGGTGATCGTGCCGTCCCTGGGGCGCATCACCCCGCAGGAGCGACCGGTAGCGGTGTTCGTGATGGGCCAGCCCGGCGCCGGGAAGACGCTGGCGGCCAGGATGGTACGCCGTAGCCTGCGGGACCCGGTCCACATCAGCGGTGACGACTTCAAAGCGGCCCATCCGGACTACCGGCAGTTGCTGCGCGAGGAGCCGCGCACGGCCTCCGCGCGGATCCGCGCCGACTACCGAGCCTGGCAGGCGCAAGCGGAGGCGCATGTGCGCCAGCAGCACGGGGACGCCGTCATCGAGGTAGCCCCGGGCAGCGCCACCCAGTTCGTCGCCAGCGCGGCCGCGTACCGGCAGGCCGGCTACCGGGTGGAGGTCGTGGTCCTGGCGGTGCGGGCGGCTGACTCACGGCAGGGCACGGCCGCCCGCTACGCCCAGGTGAGCCGCGACGGCCTGCCCGCACGGTTCACCACCGCCGCCGGGCACGACACCCACTTCGCCGCCCTCCCCTCGGTCGTGGCGGTGGCAGAGCAACTGTCCGTGGTCGACGCGGTTCTGGTGATGCGGCGCGACGCCCACCCCCTGTACCGCAACGAGCGCGATGGCCAAGGGCGCTGGGTGCGGCGTGCCGCTGCTGCGTTGGTCCTCGCCTCGGAGCGGTCCCGGCTGTACACCGAGGAGGAGACGGCACGGTTTTGGGCCACCCAGCGCCGGCTGCATGCGGCGATGCCCCAGTACCGCGACGACCTCGTCGCGATCGGTGCGCTGGCCTGTCCGCTGATGCCCGCCCAGCAGTCCCGCCAGCTCCCTACCCCCGCCCCGGTGGCCGCGCTGCCGGTGCGCGCCTAGAACTACGACGCCGCACCGTGCAGCGGCCACCGGCGGCGCGGTGCGACGCCGGACCTACGACTCGGGCTGCGGTGGCGCGGCGGCCTCCAGCTCCTTCAGCAGCGCGGCGTAGACGGCGGTGATACGGGCGGTCTCTTCGGGCCCGGCCTCTCGGAGCCGGTGCTGGTCTTCCACACATTCCAGCCGCCGGGCCTTGAGCTCTTCCAGACGCTGCTGATCTCCGGAGCGCCGGGCGAGCAGGAGTTGCTCGCTGTACCAGGCAAGGACATTCCTGAGGATCTCTAGCGCCACCTCGTACCCGACCTCGTCGCCCCCCAGGTCCGGAGACGGCTGCGACGGCGGCTGGGGAGAGGACGGCGGGGGCGTTGCAGGGTCGTGCATGGGAACCACCTTGGAGCTCGGAGTCGTCAGCAAATGATCATTGTCGGTGGTCGGCTGGAACCACAGCTGGGCCGGCCACGGTACGCGGCATAGATTTGGCGCGCAGGTGATCACTTCTGGGGGGATTTCAGCAATGGCCGACCTTCGTGCGCTGTTCAGCTCCAACGACCCGGTGGGCAGCAACGAGGCGTTCACCAACCGCCAGAACCAGTGGAACCTCGTCGCCGTCGCCATCGAGGAGCACCTGCGGCACCTCGCCGGCCCCGGCTTCGACGTCGAGGACCTCGAGGCCCCGCGCAACAACGTGATCACGTTCCACGGGGTGGGCGGCGTCGGCAAGTCGACCCTGCTGCGCAAGCTCGAAGCGGCGCTCGCCGCGGCCGAGCAGCGTCCGGTGCAGTGGGGCGCGCCCGCCTGGGCGGACGAGCGCATCGTGCCGATCCGGATCGACCTGGCCCGCTCGGCGTCGACCGGCTCGGACTTCGAACGCGTCGTGCTCACGATCCGCCTCGCCTTGGCCGCCGCCGTCGGCCGGCCCCTGCCCAGCTTCGACCTGGCGTTGCGCCGCTACTGGGAGACCCAGCACCCCGGTGAGCCGCTGGAGGAGTACGTCCGGCGCACCGGCCTGGCGGGGCGGTTCGGGCAGATGCTGCCCCAGCAGATGCAGGCCGCGGTCGCCGAGGCCGTCGGCGCCCTGCAGCTGCCGGGCATGGTGGGCTCGGCGGCCGGCCAGATCACCACGGCGCTCGTGCAGGCGCTGCGCGAACGCCGGGCCCGGGCCCGGGCGCTGGCCGGCTGCGCCCGGACCGCGGCCCTGTTGGAGGCCGAGCCCGACCTGGAGGCGCTCTCCTACTACCCGCACCTGCTGGCGTGGGAGATCAGCCAACTGCCCGAGAGGCGGACGGTGGTGCCGGTCGTCTTGCTGGACACCTTCGAGGACACCGGGGACCGTCACCGCGACGCCGAGCGGCTGTTGCAGCGCCTGGTGTGGTTGATGCCGAACGCGTTCTTCGTCATCGGCGGCCGCAACCGCCTGCCGTGGGCCGACGACGGGCTTCAAGGCCAGCTGGACTACACCGGCCCGACCTCCTGGCCCGGGCTCGCCCCCGAAGCGGGGCAGCCGGCCCGCGCCGCGGGGCAGGGCGGCGCCCGCCAGCACCTGATCGGCGACTTCTCCCCTGAGGACTGCGACGCCTACCTGGCCCGCCGGCTCACCCAGGACGGCCAGCCGCTGATCGGCCCTGACGTCCGCGCCGTCATCACCGCGCGCTCGCACGGCCTGCCGCTGCACCTGGATCTGGCCGTCGCCCGCTTCCTGGAACTCCGCCGCACAGGCCGCACCCCGGCGCCCGCCGACTTCGACCACACCTTCCCCGCCCTCGTCGTCCGGATCCTGTCCGACCTCACGGGCGACGAACGCCATGTCCTGCGCAGCGCCAGCTTGCTGGACGCCTTCGATATCGACCTGGCCACCCGCGCCGCGGGCCTCACCCACCAGGCCGCCGCAAGCCGGCTCGTCGGTCGGCCCATGGTCAGCGAGGACCCCTACGCGATCTGGCCCTACCACCTCCACGGCGCCATCCGGACCGCGCTGCGTACCGCGGACGACCACACCGAGGACCGCTGGACCTTTGCCGACTGGCACCAGGCCGCCGAGCGCGCGCTGGCCGCCCTCGGCCAGCAGTGGCACGACGCCCACGCTCACGCCCCCAGCCGGGCCCTGCTGGTCGCGTGCCTGCGCCAGGGCCTGCGCCTGGCCCGCGACCACCGCCTCGAAGACCTCGGCTGGCTCACCGAAGCCGCCTTCGCCTACACCAGCGACTCCGTCTGGGAGCCCCTCGCCCCACCCACCCACGCCTCGGCCGGCTCCGGGCAGTCGGGCATGGACACCCCCGCCGACGCCGTGGACGAGCTCCTGGCCGCCATCGTCCGACGCCAGCACGAGCACCGAGAGCGCACCGCCGAGCGCCTCACCACCGTCCTGGACACTGGCCTGCTGCCCGGCGAACTCACCGAACTCGGCCTGTACTACCGAGCCAAGGCCCACAAGGACCTCGGCCGCACCGGCGCCGCCCTTGAGGGATACCGCCAGGTCGCCGAGGCCGGCGGCCGGCTCGCCCCGCGCGGCCGCCGCGGGCTGGCCAACCTCGCCCGCATCGCCGGCGACTTCCCCACCGCCTTCGCCGCCGTCCCGCACCTGGGCTGGGAAGGACGGCACCACCGCGTCCTGGCCCACATCCACTGGCCCCACGGCGACATCGACCGCGCCGCCGCCGCCTTCGAAGCCGCGCGGGCCGACGCCGAACAGCACAATGCCCCGGGCGAACGGGCTATCGCCCAGACCCTCCTCGCCTTGGTGGTCGCCTTCGCCGACCCGGTGCGCGCCGACGACGAACTGGCCCTCGCCCACCAGCTCCTGGAACCGCTCGACCAGCGCGCCACCATGCTCTACGCCCACGTCGCCGGCCTGGTACGCGGCGCCGGCACCGACCGCGACATCGCCGACCGCATCGCCGCGCTGCGCACCGAGATCAGTGTCGCCGGCCTGCCCTGGCTCACCCCGCTCGTGGAGACCGCACTCGCCTTCCACCACGCCGTACGCGACGCGCCCGACGACCTCGCCGCCACCCTCGACCGGCTGCGCGAGGCCACCGAGGACGGGGACTTCGCCTACTACGTCGACATCGCCACCGCCATGGCCGACCTACCTCAGCCCGCCGGAAGCACCGCCCAGTGGCTCGACGACGCAAGTACTGTCCGGGAACGCTGGCGCGGCCTGGTCATGGCTCGCCAAGAGCACCTACGCAGTTCGCGCCAGGAACCCGCATAGCCACGAGTCAGGACGACTGTGCCTTGCGGATCTTGCGCAGGTGCTTGCGCACGGTCTCGGCATTGAGCCCGAGCTCCCCTTCCGCCAGGGTGGCCAGTGCGCGAGCTGATCGGGCCTGCAGCTCGGGTGGCAGGCTCTCGTACCAGGCTTGGGCTCGGTCTTCCTTCGCCTGGGATGCGAGGGCAGACTTGCTGCGGCTGCACTCTCCCGCAGTTACGCACTTCGCAGCTTCGTCGCCGTCGATGGCGTAGCTCTCGATACCAGGAAGTGCGGCATCGAGAGCTTCAACGCCCTGAGCAGTGAGCGGGTAGAAGTGCATCGCCGGGCGGTGCTTCTCGCACCAGCCGTCCCAGAGTGCGGGGGAGGCATAGCGGACCTGGATATCGTCACTGTCCTCGGATACTTCGATCAGGGTCTGGAAGACGTGAGTGCCCCATGCATCGCCGATGATCGACTCTGAGAACGTCCAGTCAGTATCGTTCGCATTGCTGGTAGAAGGTTCCCAGCCGCGGTCAGACAGTCTCTGGTGCAGCCTTTCGCGCAGGCTGAGCCCCGCGTTACACCGGCATCCCGCCAGCCTCACCGGCCGGTCCTCGATCCTCGCTGTCATGAGCGGGATTCTCTCGGCCCTGGCCTTTCCACCTGGGCCTTACCTCAGGTGAGTCGTGAGTCGTCCTGTTGACGGTGCCGCAGGTGCCGGCGACCAAGCCGGAACATGAGCAGCACGGCGAACCAAAGGAGTTGCTCACCGGCCGGCCGAGGGGCGCCGCCGTCCAGTCAGTGGCGATCTCCCAGCGCTGCTCCCCTCTCAGAGCCCCTGAGTGACCACAGGAGCGCCGCAGAGATGACCGCTACCCGCCAGTTGACCTTCCCGACCCGCAGGCCCGCACGCGACCGCCCAGGGCCGCGCCCACCCTGCTCTTTCAGTCGCCGCCCGTAGGGCGTCCTTTTTCTTCCTCCACCTGCAGGTATGGGACCAGGCCAGCCCCCACGGGCGGGGGCCCGTCATCACCTTCACCACGGTGGTGCGTCAGCTGCCCGCCGTCCGTCACCCCCGCAGGTGACGGGCCCCCGCCCCTCTCCCCAACGAACCCTTAACAGGCCCGTGGCCTCACGAAGCGAGCCCCGCTTCGCTTCGCTCGTTATACCTCTGGCGGCACTCCGTGGTTGCGGCCACGACCTGCGCTTTCAGCGTGAGGGGCTCGCCTTGGTGGGTCTCGGTGGTACCAGTACCCCGGTACTGGTACCACCGAGCTGGAGACGCCCCCGGGCCTGTTAAGGCTCGCGTCAGCGAAACGCTGACGTCGCGCGATCTTGCTGCGGTGCCGCGCCGCCGCACTGTGCGGGCCGCAGGCCGAGGCCGTGGGTCGACCGCGGACCGGAGGGTGCCCCTGACCCACGTAGGAGGAGAACCTCGCGGGCCGGAGTACGCCAAGGTGGCGCGCGGGGCGCCGAGCTACCGCCCTCCCTCGCTGCCGCTCGCTCGGTTGCTACCGGGAGCAACGGCCACCCAGCGATGGGCGACCCAGCTGGGTAACGGGCCGTCGTTGAGCAGGAGGCAGACGTCGGCGCACCTTCGACGGTTGAGGTAGTGCAGGAGGCCGGAGATCGAATCACCCAGCACTGACCCCAGACCGAACCCAGATACCCAACGGAGCCCGCACTGTTCGTCGAGCCCGAGCCCCTGGTCACGCCACACCTGAGGCCAGCGCAGGATGGACCGAGGGCAACTGTCCAGGGAGGGCCGCCGGGCCCGAGCGGTCGATGGGCGGGCCCGGAGTGCAACGGAGGGCTTGCCCATCGAGGACAGGCGGCAGCACGGTGGCCCGTCCAGGGGGGCCAGCCCCTGGACGCGTGCGGGGCGGTCCCCGCTTCGGCGCTTGCGCCGGACTTCGGCCCGGAGGGCCGGGAAGTGGCGGAGCCACAGGAGCAACCTCTCCTATGTAGTTAGAGAGGATCTTGATTTCTGCTGGTCAGAGCGTTTTGATCATGCCTCTCGGAGCTACTCGAATTACAGTTGAGGCATGTGCAGTTGCCTATAGGCAACTGCACATGCCTTGAGAGGCTCTTTGATTGCCGCGGGCGACCCCAGGGTGTCGCTTGCCTATAGGCAACTGATCTCTGTACGGTGAGGCTTCCAGTTGCCTATAGGCAAGCGACAGGAGGGGCATGTCAGCGATGAGCCGGGGGGCCCGGCGCGGTCAGGCCGTGAACCACGAGACGGGCGAAGTCGTACAGATGTCGTTCTTCGAGGACGAGACTCTGCAGCGTGCGAAGGTGCGCTACGACTGGAACCCGTTCCCCGGGCGGCACGTCAACATCCCCAAACAGCTGGGGGCCAAGCTGTATGCCAAGGACAGCGGATATACGCAGAAGGACCGAGACCTGTTCTTCTTCTACTGCGTGGTTTCCCCGGATGGCGCTGAGCCGCTGCGACTCACCTACAAAGAGATCGCCAGCCTCGTTGGTGGGCGCCCTGACACGATCTCGAAGTCCTTGGGTAAGTTGCATGCTGGCGGGCTCCTCCTGAAGTCGGAGACGATCGGCAAGGTCATCTTCTACCGGCTCAACCCCCGCGCCGGTTACGACGGCCCAGCGGCCGCGCAGGTGGAGGCCGTCAAGGATGCGCGCCTGCCGGTGGTCCCTCCGCCGGCGGCCGAGACAGTGAGGAAGGAGGCAGCATCGTGACGTCGTCACCGATTGAGCAGAACGCCGGCCTCCCTTTGTCGCCGGCAGTCATCCGGGAACTTCTCTTGCGCACAGCTGATCTGCCCGGTGCGGACTGGAGGGTCTTGTCGTACTACATGACGGCGGTTCCGTTGGGACAGACGGTGCGAGATACCGCCAAGACGGTGGCTGAGGCGCTGCAGCTCAGCCCCGGCAGCATTTCGAAGAGCATCAGCCGCCTGATCGATGGTGGTTGGCTGGCCATAGCGTTTCGTGTTGGTCGGGTGCCCTTCTATCGTGCCGGCGACCAGGTCATACAGCTCGCAGTCGCCGACGAGGACCAGGACGAGCAGCCACTCGCGACCGTTCGGCAATTGCCGGTTCGGGGAGCGGCAAGCGAGTAGGCGCGGCTTACGGCTCGAACAGCCGATGGCCCCAGCACCAAAGTGCTGGGGCCATCAATCTTTGTCCGGTGAGCGGCGTATCTAGCCGAGTGCTTCGAGCACCGCCTGCACCTGTCCCTCATAGACCACATGCGGCTCATCCGGCCCAGGGGGATGGAAGCGGCCTGCGAAACGACGGAGGTCCTGTTCGGAGAATTCGATCGCGTTCGGGTCGACATCTGCGTGCCGATTCCGGTCTTGGATTCGACTCCAGCGGACATCGTGAGGGACCGGGAGATGAACTAGGAGCGTGAAGGCGCCGGCCTGACACGCGAGAGCCCGCCACTCCTCGCGCTCTGAGGGAGTCCAGAAACCGTGATCAACCACGACATCGACGCCGGCGCGCAGAAGCGCGCACAGGTCTCCGGCGATGTCGTGCATGATCGGGGCTTCTCTCACCTTGTACTGCCCACGAGGGAAGTCGGGCCCGTATCGCCCGTGCCTTCGAAACATCTCTTCATCGGGGCAGAGTCTGGTGAAGCCATGAGCGACGAGTGCCCGGGCCAGCGTCGTCTTCCCAGCCCCTGGCATCCCGCTCATCAAGACGCATCGTGGCGTTGGTTTGGGTTCGGTCACTGCGTCGTCGCCGAGGTCGAGCTGTGCGTCCGGCCAGGGGCGCCAAGGTCAACGCCGTACTCCAGTGGGCGGCCCTCGGCGTCTAGGAATCGTGTGCTGAGGACCAAGATCGCGGCGACCATGCCGTGCTGAAGGCCGAGGAGTTCGATGTCGCGCTCCGTGGCGATCCGGGCCCCTGTCGAATCCTCGCGCACAACGCACCTGCGCCCGGTCTCCTGGGCGATCAGGTCGAGGGAAGTCCCTCCCTTCAAGCGCTCCCCCCGGAGAAGTCCCGGGATGTGCTGGCCGAACTGGAGAGGGATCCACGATGTGGAGTGCGCGACGATGCCGTGCCCATCGCGGTAGACCCGGCATCTACGGATGACGTCGTCGCCGGCCCGGATGTCGAGCGCGACGGCTACATCGGCCGGGGCCGAGGTGACGGATGCCGTGTGTCCCTCTGAACGCTCTCCGGCTCCCCACGAGGACCCCGTAAGCCGTCCGCGCTCCTGACGCTGCTCGCCATTCGACAGTGGGATAGGCGGGCCGACCACTTCAGTCCCGACGCCGTGAATGCCGCGGATGAGATTCGCTGCTCGGAGGTCGCGGAGGGCCTTCTCTACGGTTCCCGTGCTGACCTCCTCCAGCCTGGCCATCTCCTTGATGGTGGGCAGCAGGGTTCCGGGCTTCAGCTCGCCGGACGCGATCCGGTCGCGGTACTTGCTCACGATGCGGGCGTACGGCGGTCGGTTGTCGGCCCTGTCCGTCATGTCCTCGCCTCCTCACTTCTTGATCGGCACCCCACTGTACCGCTTGACACCCTAGGGTTCCATAGGGAACCTTAGGGATGTGCCCAGCTGGCCTCGGAGGCCGTCAGGGCGTGCTTGATCGGCATGGCCATGCCGGAAGCGCCTTTGGAACCGGGCCCTCAGGGGCACCGGCCGACGGACGCGCTGGCCTTGAGAACTCAACAGTGGACACGTAATAGGGCGCGGCGCCCCCGCCGTCACGGATGTGGCGAGAGGACCCCCTCACCAGTGCAGTTCTGGCTGGTGTGGTCTTGAGCGGGGGATTGGCCGAGGGCCGCCCAGAGCGGAGCAGAGGACCCCCGGGGTGGGGTCGAGGGTGCAAATCCCCATCCGCTCACTCGCGCCGAAAACGGCGCGACCCCCGGCACGGCGGTGCAACGCCATGTGTGCCGGGGGCGCACGGAACACAACCTCAACAGGAGTTCCGCATGATCAGTGTGGCAGATCAGCACCGCGCCATGGGCGCGATGCTGCTTACCCAGGTTCGCCAGGCCGACGCGCGAGTGCCGGCCGAGCGGCGCGTACCGCGTACCGCCGCGGAGATGCGTGCCCGCATCAACACCCGTCTCGGCCAGAGCTGTGGGCAGTGCGACGGGGCCGGCGGCCGGACGGAAGACACCAGCAGCGGCGGCGTGAGCCGACAGAACTGGGTGACCTGCACCGCGTGCCGCGGGACGGGAGTGGCCTGATGTTCGGCAGGACGAAGCAGGCCACCGGTAGTCCCCAGCAGACCGCCGCCCCTAGGGGCTGCGGCGCCTGCAAGGGGAGCGGCCAGGGGAAGACGGTCTACACCGGCCGCGGGCGACGAGGCGACGAGCACTACACCGCCGCGTGCGAGACCTGCCGGGGGTCTGGGAGGCAGTAGGCGGGCGGTTGGTTTCCCTGACCGCCGGGAGGACGAAGGTGCTTTCCCCCTCTGATGGCATACGCCGGGCCCTGGCCGCACAGCAGCGTGTGGCCAGGGCCTACGAGATCTACGGCCCGGGTGACCCCCGCTCTCGCGCTCAGCTGGACGCCTACGTGCGGCTGGCGGCGCGGGTGTGGGCGGAGGGTCACCCGGTCCACGTACTGCACGACCGACGACGCGGGTGATGCCGCGTCAGGGCCAGGAAGGGGTCACACCCTCCCGGCTCACCGCGTCCCGAAGCGGCGCGGCCCCCGACCAGGGCGACGCAACCGCCAGGTCAGGGGCCTACGGAACCACGACCTCTCAAGGGAGTTCCGCATGACCAGTATCCCCGAACGCCACCTGCCCATCCGCACCCAGGCCGTGACCGAGGGCCTGTGGGACGCCACCAGCGAGGCGTGGAGCGCCTGGGAGCAGCTGAAGACCCTCGACGGGCTGGGTATCCGCACGCAGCTCCTGCTCGACCCCGCCGGCATCAGCGTGAACATCACCCTCGACCGGTCCTCTGCCTCCCTGCTGCCGGTCCTGGCCGGTGAGCTGGAGCAGGTCACCATCACCCACGTCAGCCTGCCCGACCGGCCGGCGGCCGCGGAGATCGTGGGCACGATGTGCGAGCACCGTATCCCCGTCTGCATCACCGTGCCCCGGGCCTACCTCGACGACAACGTCATGGCGCGAGTCCTCGCGGCCAGCGACCTTCACCCGTCCCTCTCCTACTCCTCCGCCGACGACGCGTGGATGGAGCAGGCCGCATGAAGATCTGGCCCTGGAAGATGCTGCGCACCAACGTCTACGACGAGCTGGTCGTGAGCACGGGAACGGCCAAGTGGCTGGAGCGGGAGGCCGAGGACCTGCGCGCCGATCGCGATGAACTGCTCCACCGGCTGATCCACGCGGAGGACCGCATCCGCTCCGTTCAGCTCCACTTGGCCGGAGTCAAGAGTGAGCGGGACGAGCGCATCCGCGACATCGACGAACAAGCCGTACTGGCCCAGGACCAGGCCGCCGCTCTCCGCGGCGAGGTCCGCGCCGAGACGCAGCGCGCCGAGGAACTGGCCGACGACGTGACCCAGTTGAAGCGCGTGGAGCAGCTGCTTCTGGAGACGATCCAGCACTACACCTTGACGGCCGGGGGCCCGCTCAAAGTGCTCCTCGACCGCGGCGCGTGGCACAGCCTGCACTGGACCGAGGGCCAGGCGAAGGCGGCTGCCGCCTTCGCCGACCCGTCGGTCGACCCGGATGGGTGGGGGCCGCACGGCGACCCGGCGAAGGGCTGGTCGATCCGGTCGGTGACGGTCGCGCCGCTGCCGTCCGGCCCGCACGACGCGGCCCTGGACGCCCACTACGCGACGCCGGCCGCCTCGGTCGCGTGCCGCGGAGAGGCGGTGACGGCATGACGCTGCTCGACAGCTACCGGGCCCACCGGGCCGTGAAGCGGTTTCGCCGGCACTACGGGCCGATTGAGCGGTGGCCCGCCGACGCCTACGTCGTCTACCAGGACTTGGTGGCCGTCGCCGGCCGCATCACGCCGTGGCAGCTGCTGCTGCGACTCCGGTGTCAGGCGCTGGCGCGGATCGCCTGCGTGATGCCGCTCTACGGCGTCGCTGAGTGCGTCGGCGCGGCCCGCGGCAGGTACTGGGACCGGCTGGAGCGAGTCATCGACCGGCTCGACGATCGGGCCGCCGAGGCCGAGGAGCGGTGCGTGCACGCCGGCGACGAGCCCTGGGTCGTCAGCGTCGGGCGGGTCACCGACCGGATGACCAACGTGGTCTGTCGGGTGGCGAACCGCCTCGCCCGGGGCTGACAAGCACTACAGCGGCGGCCGCCGCCCGGCGGCCGCCGCGCACGAGAGGAGTTGGGAGTGGCGACCGCCACCCGCAGCAAGAAGAAGGGCGTGGCGCCGGCACGTAAGGCGTCGGCGCAGACGACACCGCCCCGCCGGCCGGCTACGGCGGCGCCCGTGCCGCCGAGCCCCGAGGCGCGGGAGGCAGACAGCATCCGCTACGCCGCCGCGCAGGACGCGGCCGAGGCAACCCGGCGGGCAGAGATGGACGCCCAGGTGACCCGGCGCACCGCCGAAGCTGAAGCCCGGCGAGTCCGGGCCGAGGCAGCGGAGGCGGCCGGAGCGCGGCTCCGCGCGGCGCACGACGATGCACGCCGGACCGCCCGGGAACTCCTGGCCGCCGCCGAGGCACAGGTTGCTCAACTTGTCCGGGACGCCGAGGCGGACGCCCAGGTGACCCGGCGCACCGCCGAAGCTGAAGCCCGGCAGGTCCGGGCGGAGGTTGCGGAGGAGGCTGGCGAGCGGTTGCGCCGCGCGCAGGCCGACGCAGACGACGTCCGCGCCGGTGCCGACCGCGCCGCCGCCGGCACCGAGGCGACGGCGCGCCGGCAGGCCAAGGAGATGACCACCTCGGCCCGGGCGACCGCCGGCCGGCGACGAGCCGACGCCGACCGGGCCGCAAAGGAGATCCTCACGGCCGCCGACGCGCAGGCCGAGGAGATCCTCACGGAGGCCATGGCCCGGGCGGAACGGCTGGTGACGATGCGCACGGAGGCCGCCGAGGCCGCCTACCGCAACGCCCTGGCCACCGCGGCGACCGTGAGGAGCGAGGCCCAGGCGACGTTGGCGGAGGCGCAGGCCGACCGCGCGACGCTCGACAAGCACCTGGAAATCACCCGACGTCAGGCGCGCCTGACGCTGGATGAGGAACTGACCGAGCGGCGCGCTGAGATCACCGCCGAGCTGGAGGAGTACCGGGAGGCGACCGACGCGGCCCGCTCGAAGCTCGCCGAGGATCTGGAGCAGCTCGGGGGTGAGATCGAGGCCGAGCGCCGCAAGCAGCGGGCTGCGCTTGCCGCCGAGGCGGAGCAGCAGCGGGCCACGGCTCAGGCTGAGGCGCGCAAGGCGGCGCAGGAGATCCTTGACGGGGTCGAGGGCGAGCGGCAGCAGCTGCTCAAGGACGCGGTGGAGGCCGGGCATCAGGCGACGCAGGAGCGGCGCCGGGCCGAGGCCGCGTGCAGGAAGCTCCGCCGGGCCGAGGAGCGGCAGGTCAAGCGGGCGCGCGGTAGGAAGTCCAAGAGCAAGTGGTTCTGGCGCCACGTGCCGTGGCTCGGTCTGGCCGCGGCCGTCGGGCTCACCGCCCAGGGCGAGTACATGCTGGCCCAGACGGTTGGTATCAGCGACGTCGCGGCGCCGCTGCTGCCCGCCGCGATCGACATCTATGCGGTCACCGCGTTCCGTAGGAAGACGGACGTGCCGTGGGCGCTGGGGATCATGGCCGCGTCCAACATCGCTGCCCACCTGGCCAACCCGGGCCACGGGGCACGGGTGCTGACCGCCGGTGTCGTGCTGGTGATCGTCACCGTCGTCTGGAGGGTCCACAACCTCATGGAGGACGAGGGCGACGAGAGCGACGTGCAGGAGCCGGAGACCGGTGACCTGAGCGGTGACGAGGACGCGGTCGACACCGGTAACGAGGGCGTTACCGGTACCGGTAGCCCGA
Organism: Streptomyces sp. VTCC 41912; assembly: GCF_045799175.1. Classification (NCBI taxonomy): domain Bacteria; kingdom Bacillati; phylum Actinomycetota; class Actinomycetes; order Kitasatosporales; family Streptomycetaceae; genus Streptomyces; species Streptomyces sp. VTCC 41912. The sequence continues at coordinate 2,669 of NZ_JBJMAB010000042.1, read as the reverse complement.
GCGGTAACCCGAGTTCTACCGCTACCGGTAATGGGACCGGTAACCCCGCACCTACCGGTAGCGGTAACCGGACCGGTAACGCGCGCTCTACCGCTACCGGTAAGGCGCGCTCTACCGGTGGCGGTAAGGCGGGCGGTAAGGCCGCCCGCCGTACCGGTAGCGGTACGGGCACACGCGGCGGTAGCGCCGAGCAGCGTGCTGCGGTGCGTGCCCGGGCTACCGCAATCCTCGCGGAAGGCAAGACCCCCTCGCCTACCGCTCTGGCCGCCGAGTTCGGCGGCCTGGACCCCGAGTGGGTCCGCAACCAGATTCGTGCCGCCCGCGCCTGAACCGGTGGCGCCGCCCTGATCTACCCCTTGCGGCTCGGAGCGGCCTGGTAACTCCGGGCCGCGCCCTCCCCTCCCGCCGGTTCGCCCGGCTCACCGCAAGGAGTACCGCCTGTGTCCGAGATCGACCACCTCAAGCCGGAAGTCATCAACCGTGTCCCGGAGGAACTGCAACGGCTGTTGAACCTCCAGCACCTGACCACCTGGACGCTGGATCGCCAGCGTGAGCACAACGACGACCTCAGCACCTACGAGGCGGCCCGCGCTGCTTTCCAGACCGCACTGCGCTCCCAGCACGTCAAGGGGGACGGCCGGTACGCCGCCTGGTGGCGGTCCCGGAAGGTCGACAAGCACATGAAGGACCTGGTCAAGGCGTCGCGGGACGCGGCGCGGGCGGCCGAGAACCTCCGCCTGGCCTACGCCGACCACGTCCGGACGGTGGTCGCGCTCCCCGCCCAGCGAGCCGAGAAGGCCCTTCGGAAGTCCGAGCGTCGTCAGGGCGTCGGCGCGTTCGCGGCCAAGAGCATGAACAAGACCCGCGCCACGTTGTCCTCCGGTTCCACGCAGGAGACGGAGGGCGACGAAACCGCAGGTCAGGCGGGTGCGCGCTCGTCGAAGCGCCTGCGCGGCGTGAACGACCTGTTCGAGAAGGGGGCCTGACTCCGTGTCGACGATCAAGGACGCCCGCGACGCCAAGAAACACGAGCACTGGGCCGAGCGGCAACGCCGTCAGATCGAGCTGCGGGGCGACGCGGGCTTGGTCGACGCCTGGTGGGACCGAGTCCGCTCGATCTGCAAGGCGCAGGCCGCGCAAGACAATCCGGAAGCGTGGCAGGACCTGGCGCGGACCTTGGAGAACTGGGTGCAGCGCCACAGCAGTGGTAACGGCGCGTAATCGTCATCACCATCATCACCACGGCGGGCGGGCCGGATCGGGGGTTCAAGGCGGGCGCGCGGGCGCCCGGGCGCGCGGGCGCGCGAGGATCCCCGATCCGGTCACCCTATGTCAACCCCTGGAGCAGTCGTGTCTGACGACAACCGGAACGACGACAACGTCGTCACCCTCCGGCCGAGGAGCAGTAGTTCCCCGCCGGATCTCCCCCCGATCCCCGGCGCCGCACCGTCGGCGCCTCCCCCGCCCTCCGATCCCCCCGCTGTGGTGGACGACGACGGCGCCGCAGTACCACGGCCCCGGTCTCGACGGTCGGCCACCGACTCGCTGCGCGCGCTGACCGCCGGCCCTCCCGGCCTGCCGCCCGCCTCGACCCGGCAACCGGCCACAGCGGTACGGGCCGAGGGCCTGGACGACGGTGAGGCCGGCGACTCGCAGGAGCCGGGCCTGGTCGGCCTTGGCCTGGCGGCGACGCTGGCCATCGCTCTTGCCGCGCTGCGCGGAACCGCGACCGTGGTGAGCGACTGGCGGCAGCGGCGCATGGAGCGTGCCGAGGAACTCGCCCCGCTGAGGGAGGCCCGCCTCAAGAACCAGCTCGCGGGCGAGGAGACCGCTGCCAAGCACCAGCTCGCCATGCAGAACATCGGCGACAAGGCCGCCCAGCAGCGCAGCAAAATTCCCTCCAGCCAGGACTTCGGCCGGAAGGCCGCCGGCGGCCGCGGTTCACCTCCGGGCGCTGGGCGTGGCTCTGACGGCGGTTCAGGGCGCCCCTCGAACGCGGGCGCCAAGACGCCAATGAAGCCCAAGGGCAGTTCCAGCACGGCGTCCACGCCCACCGGCAGTGGGAAGAAGACGTCGCCGGACGGCTCCAAGGGGTCGTCCGGCAAGCAGCCGGGCGCCAATGCATCCGGCCGGGGCGTGATCGCGCCGTCGGGCGGCCGGTCACCGAGCACGAAGCACAGTCCGGCCCTGGAACGTGCCAAGGGCCGCAACGATCGCAAAGCGGCCCGGCAGGCCGCCGGCCTCGCCGAGCGCGCTCAGGACCGCAGGCAGGCCGCCAAGGACGCACGCCAGGAGGCGAAGGCCGGGCGGGCCGCGGCGAAGAAGGAGAAGGCGGCCGCCGACGCTCGGACGACGTTCGGTGCGGCGGTGCAGGACGAGGCGGCGCGGCGGTTGGCGAAGCGCCGGAAGAACCTCTCCTCGCCGGTGTTCAGCAAGACCAAACGCAAGAAGGACAAGGGCAAGGGCGGCGACGGGACGGAGGCGTCCGCGTCCGGTGACGCCACACCACCGAAGGTCGACCTGACCAAGAAGCCCAAGAAGGCGAAGGCGGCCGCCGAGGACCGGACGACGTTCGGTGCGGCGGTGCATGAGGAGGCGGCGCGGCGGTTGGCGAAGCGCCGTATGAACCTCTCCTCGCCGGTGTTCAGCAAGACCAAACGCAAGAAGGA
>NZ_JBJMAB010000041.1:0-78980 GCF_045799175.1 Streptomyces sp. VTCC 41912 | reverse complement strand
CCCCCCCCCCCCCCCGTCCGGGCCGCCCGCCGCCGGGGCGGGCCGGCCGGCGGTTTCCTACTTGACCGGTGCGAACGGGGCCCGCGCCCCGATGTACTCCGGGCGCCTGACCGGCGCCGCGAACGGCTCCACGGCGGTGTTCTCCATGCTGTTGAAGACGATGAAGACGTTGCTGCGCGGGTAGGGCGTGATGTTGTCGCCGGAGCCGTGCATGGCGTTGCAGTCGAACCACGTCGCCGAGCCGGCCTTGCCGGTGAACAGCCGGATGCCGTGCCGGTCCGCCAGCGTCGTCAGCGTCCCGTCGGACGGCGTGCCCGCGTCCTGCATCTGCAGCGACTTCTTGTAGTTGTCCTTCGGGGTGGCGCCCTCGCACCCGACGAAGTGCCGGTGCGACCCCGGCATGATCATCAAGCCGCCGTTGGTGTCGTAGTTCTCGGTCAGCGCGATCGACACCGACACCGTGCGCATGTTCGGCAGGCCGTCCTCGGCGTGCCAGGTCTCGAAGTCCGAGTGCCAGTAGAAGCCGGAGGCACCGAACCCGGGCTTGACGTTGATCCGCGACTGGTGGACGTAGACGTCCGACCCGAGGATCTGGCGGGCCCGGCCCACCACGCGCGGATCGGAGACCAGCCGTGCGAACACGTCGCTGATCCGGTGCACTTCGAAGACCGAGCGGACGTCCTGCGACTGCGGCTCGACGATCGAGCGCGGGTCCGCGCGCGTCGCCGGGTCGTTCACCAGCCGGTCCAGCTCGGCGCGGTACACCGCGACCTCGCCCGCGGTGAGCAGCTCCGGCATGGCGAAGAAGCCGTCACGGTCGAAGTCGCTCAGCTCGGACGCGGCGAAGGGGCCCTCCGCGCCGGGCTGCGACCACACCACCGGGTCCTGCCGCGGGGTGATGACCTCTGAGGTCCCACGGGTCGGGTACAGGTCGGCGGTGCGCTCGGGTGCGGTGGTCATGGTGGTGCCTTCCTCTCCTCTCGTACGGAATCTCACTGCGTCACGGTGACGCCGGACGGTGGACGGTCCGGTGTCCGCGCTCAGCTCGCCTCGGGTTCGGGCTCGGTGAGCAGCGGGTAGACGCCGTTCTCGTCGTGGTCCTCACGACCGGTGACCGGCGGGTTGAAGACGCACAGGCAGCGGAAGTCCTCCTTGATCCGCATGGTGTGCTTCTCGTGGCCGTTGAGCAGGTACATCACGCCGGGCGTGATGAGGTGCTTCTCGCCGGTCTCGTCATTGGTCAGCTCGGCCACGCCCTCCGTGCAGACCACGGCCTCGATGTGGTTGGCGTACCACATCGACGTCTCGGTGCCGGCGTAGAGGACGGTCTCGTGGAGCGAGAAGCCGACCCGCTCCTTGGCGAGGACGATGCGCTTGCTCTCCCACGTGCCGGACTTGGCCTTGACGTGGCGGTCGGTGCCTTCGATGTCCTTGAACGAGCGGACGATCATGGTGCGTTGGATGCCTTTCTGTGGAACGGTGAGGCGTCGGACGACGGGTGCGGTCAGGCGCAGTCGCGCACCGCGCGGGCGAGGGTCCGCAGGCCCTCGTCCAGCTCCTCGGGGGTGGTCGTCAGTGCGGGCAGCAGTTTGACGACCTCGCTCTGCGGGCCGGAGGTCTCGATGAGGAGCCCCAGCTCGAAGGCGCGCTTGGCGATCTTGTTGGCGAGCTCCTTGTCGGTGCACTCCAGGCCCCAGACCAGACCGCGGCCGCGGTACTCGGCGAAGGCGCCCGGGTGCTCGGCGACGATGGCCTTCAGGTGCCCCTCGACGATCTCGCCGCGGCTCAGCGTCTGCTTCTCCATCTGGCCGTCGGCCCAGTACGTGTCCAGGGCGGCGGCCGCGGTGACGAAGGCCGGGTTGTTGCCGCGGAAGGTGCCGTTGTGCTCGCCGGGCTCCCAGATGTCCAGCTCCGGCTTGAACAGGGTCAGGGCCAGCGGGAGCCCGTAGCCGCTGATGGACTTGGAGACGGTGACGATGTCCGGCACGATGCCCGCCTCCTCGAAGGAGAAGAAGGCGCCGGTGCGGCCGCAGCCCATCTGGATGTCGTCGACGATCAGCAGCATGTCCTGGCGCTCGCAGAGGGCGGCCAGGGCGCGCAGCCAGTCGGCGCGGGCGACGTTGATGCCGCCCTCGCCCTGCACGGTCTCCACGATCACCGCGGCGGGCTTGTTCAGGCCCGAGCCCTGGTCCTCCAGCAGCCGCTCGAACCACAGGAAGTCCGGCGTCTGGCCGTCCAGGTAGTTGTCGAACGGCATCGGGGTGCCGTGCACCAGCGGGATGCCGGCGCCGGCCCGCTTCATGGAGTTGCCGGTGACCGCGAGCGCACCCAGCGACATGCCGTGGAAGGCGTTGGTGAAGGAGACGATCGACTCCCGCCCCTTGACCTTGCGGGCCAGTTTGAGCGCGGCCTCGACCGAGTTGGCGCCCGTCGGGCCCGGGAACATGACCTTGTACGGCAGGTCGCGCGGCCGCAGGATGATGTTCTGGAACGACTCCAGGAAGGCCCGTTTGGCCGTGGTGGACATGTCCAGCCCGTGGGTGATGCCGTCCCGCTCGATGTAGTCGATCAGGGCGCGTTTGAGGACCGGGTTGTTGTGTCCGTAGTTGAGCGAGCCGGCGCCGGCGAAGAAGTCCAGGTAGGTGTGGCCGTCCTCGTCGGTCAGGCGGCTGCCCTGCGCGCGGTCGAAGACGGTGGGCCAGCCACGGCAGTAGCTGCGCACCTCCGACTCGACGGTTTCGAAGACGCTCAGATCGGGCTGGGTGATGGTCACAGCATGCTCCTGGGAGATGAGTGCGGGAGGGAGAAGTCTGGGGGCGGCGCCGTGGGCGCGGCCCGGGTCAGCGGTTGCTGCCGGGCGGCGTCTCGAACGGGCCTATGAGGTGCAGGACTTCCGGCTCGTGGCCCTGTTCGGGGAAGAGCGCGGCGTCGAACAGCACCTCGCGCTTGACCGGCACTGAGTGCCGTGCGGCGAAGGAGGCGAACAGCCGGTTGGAGGCGTCGTTGTCGGGCGTGATGGTGGTCTCCACGCTGCGGACGCCCAGTTCGTCGATGGCGCGGGCGGTCAGCCCGTCCAGGAGTGCGGCGGCCAGGCCCCGTCCGCGGTGCGCCGCGTCGACGGCGATCTGCCAGACGACGAGGGTGTCCGGGCGGTCGGGACGCAGGTAGCCGGTGACGAACGCGGCTGGCTCGCCGGTCGCATCGCGGGCGACGGCGGAGGTGGCGGCGAAGTCGCGGCACCACAGGAGGTAGCTGTAGGAGGAGTTGAGGTCCAGCGCCTTCGAGTCGCGGGCGATGCGCCAGATCGCTGCCCCGTCCTCCACCCGGGGGGTGTCGAGCTTGAAGCCCTCCGGAAATTCCTTGATATCGCTTCGGGCACCGGCATGGTCTGCTTGTGCGGCGGTCATGCAATTGAATTTACCCAGCCGAAAACCAAATTGCATCGCGGGACCGGGTTACGTAGGAGGCGTTTGTGTGTTATCACGCGGGGGTGCGCGAGCGCGCGATCCGGTGGCAAGTTGTCACGATTCGTCACGGAAGTTCGGGACGAAACGGACACGTTGTGTAGTCGGTCACAGCTCAGTAACGCTCCCGTGAAGTGCCTGAATAATGAGACTCGACGCTAGCGAAATCTTGGCGTTTGAGGTTCGGGAAAGCGGGCATACGAATACGGGAAGCTGGCTTCTGGGGAATTGGGAATTCGTCGCCGGAAGGTATCGCGGACGATTCACCAAAACGGACACGAGAAGTCACCTGAGTTCCACCCCGAAGAGACCCCGAAGAGATGCGGGAAGCGTCGCGTCGTGTTACACGAAGCGGCGGGGCGCGCATACCGCGGATACCGCGGCGTGATGGTTGCGAAATCGCCCGCCGGGCGGGCGGTGGCGGGTGCCCGGCGCACCGTGGTCGCCCGCCGCGGCCCCCGCATACAGTGCCTGCATGACGTCCATGAGTGAAGGTGCGGCGCTGCACCTCAAGGGGAGGGTGCTCGTCGGGCCGGACGAGGTCCGCGACGAGCTGTGGGTCATCGACGGCCGGGTGGCGTTCGAGCGACCTTCGGTGGCACGGGATGTCACGACGGTGTCGGGGTGGGTGCTCCCCGGGCTGGTCGACGCCCACTGCCACGTCGGGCTCGACGCGCACGGACCGGTGGACGCGGCCACCAGCGAGAAGCAGGCGCTCACCGACCGTGACGCCGGCACCCTCCTGATCCGGGACGCCGGCTCGCCCTCGGACACCCGCTGGATCGACGACCGCCCCGACCTGCCGCGGATCATCCGCGCCGGCCGGCACATCGCCCGCACCCGGCGCTACATCCGCAACTACGCGCACGAGATCGAGCCGGCGGACCTGGTCGCCTACGTGGCCCAGGAGGCCCGGCGCGGCGACGGCTGGGTCAAGCTCGTCGGCGACTGGATCGACCGTTCGGTGGGCGATCTGGCCGCCTGCTGGCCGCCCGGCGAGGTGGCCGCGGCCATCGCCGAGGCGCACCGGCTCGGCGCCCGGGTCACCGCGCACTGCTTCGCCGAGGAGTCCCTCGCCCCGCTGGTCGAGGCCGGGATCGACTGCATCGAGCACGCCACCGGGCTGACCGAGGACACTATCCCGCTCTTCGCCGAGCGGCAGGTCGCCATCGTCCCCACCCTGGTCAACATCGCGACCTTCCCGCAGCTCGCCGACGGTGGCGAGGCGAAGTTCCCGCGCTGGTCCGCGCACATGCGCCGGCTGCACGAGCGGCGCTACGACACGGTGCGGGCCGCCTACGACGCCGGGGTGCCGATCTTCGCCGGCACCGACGCCGGCGGTTCGCTGCCGCACGGCCTGGTCGCCGACGAGGTGGCCGAGCTGATGAAGGCCGGGCTGCCCGTCGAGGCCGCCCTCTCGGCGACGACCTGGGGCGCCCGCACCTGGCTGGGCCGCCCCGGCCTGACCGAAGGCGCCCCGGCCGACCTGGTCGTCTTCGAGACCGATCCGCGGGCCGACGTCCGGGTGCTGGCGGCGCCCCGCCTGGTGGTGCTGCGCGGCCGGATCGTCGGCTGAGCCGCCGCGGGCCGCGCCGGGCGGCTCACGCGCCGGGCGCCGCGGGCTCCGCCGGGGAGTCCCGCTCCGCCGCGTCGGCCCGCAGCAGCGCGTCCACCAGGCCGGGGAAGCGGGTTTCGAGGTCGGTGCGGCGCAGCGAGATGTACCGCTCGCGGCCGGCGCGGCGGGTGTGCGTCCAGCCCGCCGTCCGCAGGATCCGGAAGTGGTAGCTGCCGGTGGCCCGGGTCACCGGCAGTTCGATGTCCCCGCAGCCCGCCTCGCCCTGGGTGGCGAGCCGGCGCACGATCCGTCGCCGCAGCGGGTCGCTGAACGCCTGGAGCAGGTCCCCGAGCTGGATGCGCGCGGTCTCGGGCTGGTCGGGGTCGGCTGGCGCGGAGGTGGCGCTGGGGTCCGTGCCGGGGGTGCCGCCCGGGTCCGTACGAGGCATTGTTCGAGAACTCTCTAAACGAGTGATACGGTCGGTGATCGTCAATGTGTTGACGATCCTCTAATTATTCACCGACGGCGACGGCACCCGACACCACCCACGGCCGGGCCCGCCCGTCGGCACCGACGCTCCCGCGAGGCTCCGCGATGACCACCGCCGACCCGGCACCCCCCTCCGCCCCCGCAGCCGCCCCCACCGGGGACCCGTCCTCCGCGGGCCCGCTGCGCACGCTGTTCTGCATCGGCGTGACCCAGGACTTCTTCGCCGCCGACGACGACCGGCGCGCCGCCGTGGCCGCCGCGATCCCGCCGGCCTTCGACCGGCTCGGCGCGCGCTTCGGCGTCACCGTGCTCGGCACCCTGGACGACGACCAGCTGATGGTCGGCGCCACCACCGCCTGGCCGTGGACCTCCTACGTCCTCGCCGACGTCCCCGACCTGGACACCGTCGCCGCGGTGTGCGGCATCGTCCGCGACACCCCGGTCGGCGACGGGCGGCTCTGGCGCTACCTGCGCATCGAGGCCCGCGTCGGCCGCCCGCTCTTCTTCGCCACGGCCTGAGGGGGACCACCGTGCTCGACACCGGACTCGACGGCCGGACCGTCCTGATCACCGGCAGCGCCCAGGGGCTCGGCGCCGCCCTCGTCCGCGCCTGCCACGCCGAGGGCGCCCACGTGGCCGCGCTGGACGTCGACGAGGAGGCCAACCGCGCCCTCGCCGAGCGGCTCGACCCCGCCGGGGAGCGGATCCGGCCGGTCCGCGCCGACCTGCGCGACGTGGACGCCCTCGCCGCCGCCTACGACGACGTCCGGGCCTGGCGCCCGGTCGACGTGCTGATCAACAACGCCGCCCGGCCGCTCGCCCGGACGCTGTGGGAGATCACCCCCGAGGAGTGGGACGAGGTCTTCGCGGTCAACCTCCGCGCGGTCTTCCTGCTGACCCGCGCGGTCGGCGCCGACATGCGCGAGCGCGGCTTCGGGCGGATCGTCAACATGGCCTCCGTCGCCGGCCAGACGCCCCGCCCCACCGGCGCCGCGTACGGCACCAGCAAGGCCGGGCTGATCGCCCTCACCCGGGTCTTCGCGGCGGAACTCGCCCCGTACGGCGTCACGGTGAACGCGGTCGCCCCGGCCATGATCGACACCCCGATGGTCCGCTCGATCGCCCCGGAGGCGCTCGCCGAACTCACCGCCCAGGTGCCGATGGGACGGATCGCCACCCCCGAGGAGGTCGCCCGGGTCGCCGTCTTCCTCGCCTCCCAGGAGACGTTCGTCACCGGCGCCACCTACGACGTCAACGGCGGCGCCCTGATGCGCTGATCGCGCTGATCGCGCTGGCCGTGCGGCGTGCCGTCAGCCGTACCGGACCGTTCCGGCCTGGTACGGCTGTGGCGTGGGGTGCTCGCCGAGACGGACGAGCCGGAAGCAATCGAATAAAGGCACGGAAACCACCCTTTGGGGTGAACTGACCTCGCGTGGCTGCCCGTTCACCCTCAGTGCGTACACGATGTGCGGGTCGAGGCCGTCGGCCCGCGTGATGTCCCCCATTGGCGCGGTCGGCGGCTCCATCTCTCCTGTGGGGGTTCCACACACGTGTCCACCAGTTCCGCCGGCGCCACCGGCACCAGAGGCCGGCTCGGCGCCGCCCTCGCCGCCGCCGTCCTGACCGCCGGTCCCGCCGTCGTCCTCGCCGCCGCACCCGCCGCGCACGCCAACGGCAACGACGGCCGCGGCCACGGCACTTCGGGGGCGGTGGTGCTGCGCACCACCCTCGACGTCGGCCTGCTCGACAAGACCCTGAACGTCCCCGTCCGGGCCGTCCTCAACGAGGTCCACGCCCCGGCCTCGGCCGACAAGACCGCGCTCACCGTCCGCCTGGACGGCATCGACGGCGGGCGGCCGGTCAGCCTGCTGCGCGCCGACGTCGCCACCGCCCGCGCCACCGCCGACGGGCGGACCACCGAGGGCTACGCCAACCTCGTGGGAGCCACGGTCCAACTGCCCGGCCTCGCGTCGGTGCCGCTGGCCCGGGTCCACCAGGTCACCGCCCGCGCGCTCTGCCAGGCCGGGCAACGGCCGCGGGCCGAGGCCCAGGTGCTCGGCGACGTCGAGGTGCTGGGCAAGCGGGTCGGGCTCCGCGCCGGCGGGACCACCGACGTCAAGGTCCCGGGGGTCGGCGACGTCCGGCTCGACCTCTCGCAGAAGAGCACCACCTCGGCGGGTGCCGCCGCCACCGCCCTCCGCCTGCGGGTCTCCGTCAACCCGCTGAAGCTCAACGTGGCGGAGGTGCACGGCGAGGTCACCCTGGCCCAGGCCACCTGCACCACTCCGCCCGGCACCCCGCCCGCCGGCCACCCCGGCACCGGCAGCCACCCCGGCACCGGCACGCAGGTGAACTCCGGCAGCGGCGGCGTCCACCCGGCCACCGAGCAGCACCTCGCGGAGACCGGCGGCAGCTCCGCCACCCCGTACCTCGCCGGTGGCGCGGCCCTGTTGGTCGCCGGCGGCGCCGGGGCCCTGATCCACGCCCGCCGCCGCAACGCCGCGTCGCACGCCCGCGGCTGACGAAACCTCCCCTTGCCCGAACGGCAGGGGAGCGTGCCCGCCACCCGGCGCCGTGGGGACGTCGCAGGCGGGTGCGGACGGTGCGTCGCGCGGGCCCGCGCGACGCACCCGCCCCCGCCGGGCCGGTGCACCGGCCCGGCGGGGGAGCGTCGCGGTACGGGGCGGCGCCAGGCCCTCCGCTACCGCGGCGCGTCGCCGAGCACGTCCGCCAGGGCGGCCGCGAAGCGGTCGGTGGTCGCCCGGTCCCGGACGGCCAGCCGCAGCCACTGCGGGCCCAGGCCCGGGAAGGTGTCGCCGCGGCGCACCGCGAAGCCGCGGGCGCGCAGCCCGGCCCGGACCGCCGCCGCCCCGGGCAACCGCACCAGCACGAACGGCCCCGCCGCCGGACCGGCCACCGTCACCTCGGGGAACGCGCCCAGCCGGGCCAGCAGATGGGCCCGGTCCGCGGCGATCCCCTCGGCCGCCGCGGCCGCCTCCGCCAGCGCCGCCGGCGCACAGCACGCCTCGGCGGCGGCCAACGCCGGCGAGGAGACCGGCCACAGCGGCTGCGCCCGCTCCAGCTCCGCCACCGTCCCCTCGTCCGCCAGCACGTAGCCGATCCGCAGCCCCGCCAGCCCCCAGGTCTTGGTCAGGCTGCGCAGCACCACCAGCCCCGGCAGCACACCGACCCGCCCGGCCAGCGACTCCCGCTCCCCGGGCACCGCGTCCATGAACGCCTCGTCCACCACCAGGGTCCGACCCGGCCGGGCCAACGACGCCACCGCGTCCGCGGGGTGCAGTACCGAGGTCGGGTTGGTGGGGTTGCCCACCACCACCAGGTCCGCGTCGTCCGGCACCGCCGCCGGATCCAGCCGGAAGCCGTCCCGTTCCGCCAGCAGCACCCGCCCGACCGCGTACCCGGCGTCCCGCAGCGCCGCCTCCGGCTCGGTGAACTGCGGATGCACCACCACCGGCCGCCGCGCCCGGACCGCCCGCGCCAGCAGCACGAACGCCTCCGCGGCACCGGCAGTCAACAGCACCCGACGCTCCGTGAGACCGTGCCGGACGGCGACCGCCCGACGGGCCGCCCGGCCGTCCGGATACGCCGCCAGCCCGTCCAGCGACGCGGCGATCTCGGCCTTCAGCCAGGCCGGGGGAGTGCCCGCCCGGACGTTGACCGCCAGATCCGTCAGATCCGTCAGATCGGCGCCGCGCACCTCCGCATCGCCGTGGTGCCGCAGGTCGACCACTTCCGTGCCGGGCCCGGTGCGGGGCGTGGACAGCGCCGGTCCGGTCATGCCGGGCCCCCGGCGGACGTGGCGCTCAGGGCGGTTCCGGGCAGCGCGTCGCCGGCCGGCCGGGCGTCCTCCGTGGCCCGGCCGGCGAACGCCGACCCGTCCGCCACCGCCGCCCGGTAGCGGGCCACGACCACCTCGGCCAACTCCGCCGCCGCCCCGATCGGTTCGGCACCCAGCACCTCGGCGCCCGGGTGCGCCGCCGCCCAGCCCTCGGTCTGCATCCGCAGCCGCTCCAGCAGGTCACCGGCGAAGAAGAAGTACGGCAGCACCACGATCCGGTGTCCCTGCTCCTGCCCCTGTTCCTGTTCCTGCCCCTGCCTCTGCCGCTGTCCCTGCTGCGGCGCCGCAGCGGCCAGCACCCGGCACCGGTCCAGTCCGGCCGGCACGTCCGGCGCCGCCAGCGTCACGAACGCGGTCTCCACGCCCGCGAAGCCCCGTCCCTCCCACAACAGCCGGGCGGCCCGGACCACTTCGGCGTTGGCGTGCGGATCGGCCGCGCCCCGCCCCACCAGCAGCACCGTGGTGCGGTCCCGGTCCTCGGGCCGCCGCGCACCGCCGCCCAGCGCCTCGTCCAGCCGTCGCTCCAGGGCCGCCAGCAGCCGCGGATCCGGGCCCAGTTCGGGCTCGCAGACCGCGCGGACGCCGGGGTGCGCCGCGACCGCCCGCGCCACCGCCTCCGGCAGCGTCTCCCGTAGGGGCCCGGTGGGCGCCATCAGCAGCGGCACCACGACCAGCCGGGTCGCGCCCTGCGCGACCAACGCGTCGACCGCGCCGGACAGCGGCAGCGGGGACGCCGGGGCGCCGAAGAAGCCACCGGCGACCGGCACCTCGGGATGCTGCTCGCCGAGCACCCGCACCAGCGTGCGCAGGGCGTCGGCCGCCCCTTCGTGACGGGTGCCGTGACCGGCGATGAGCAGTGCGGGACGGATGGTCACAACGTCTCCTTGGTGCCGGGAAGTTCCTGTTCGCGGTGGCCGCCGCGGACCTCCGCCGCCCGCCGGTCCGGTGCAGCCGGGTGCGTGCACCGACGGGACGGGGGAGGGGACGACGATAGCGGCAGCGCCTGGGGACACCTCCGCCGCGCCCGCCGTACCACGGGTAATGGCCCAAGTGTCCCAAGTGTCCTGGGCGGTGGGGGCAGCCAGTGCACAGGTCGCCGTGCCCGGTCGGCCGGCCGGCGCCGACACCCGCTTGCCGAGCACCAGACGGGCACCCGGCCCCGCGGCCACCAGCGCGGCCGCCTCCGCGACGCTCGGGGTGCCCACCGCGTCCCGGGCCGCCGCCGACGGCGCCGGCACCCGCACCACCGCCAACTCCGCCGCCGGGAACGCCCGCAGGGGAACACCCAGCCGCCGCGCGGCGTCCCGCACCCCGGGCTCGGCCGCCTTGGCGTCGACGGTGGCCAGCGCCACCAGCGCGCCCGGCGCCCGGCCGACCGCCGCCAGCGCGGCACCGACCAGCGCCACCACATCCTCCGCGCGCACTCCTCGACGGGCCCCCACGCCGGCGACCACGCGCCCGTCCGGCCGCTGCGGCGCGCCGGCCGGGCGTACGCCGCTCACGGGGCGACGGCTCCCCGCCCGGACGGCACCGGGCCGCGATCCGGGGAGACCGCCGCGGTGCTCGCCGCCACGGCGCGCGCACCGGCGGCGCCGAGCCCGACGGTCACCGTGCGCCGCCCTCGGCCGGCACCGCGCCGCGCGCCGCCCCGGCCACCAGCCGCCCGGCCAGCGCCGGTTCCGCCGCCCAGTGCACGTGCAGGTACGAGGCGTGCACCCCGCCCGCGACGAAGCCCTCCACCGCGCGCCGGGGATGCGTGACCCCCCACGCCGGGGACGCCCCCGCGCCCGGCTCCAGCACCGTCCGGTGGAACTCGTGACCCCGCACCCGGGTCCCGGCCGCGGCCAGCGCGTTGTCGCTCAGCGCCACCGCCTCCCGGTAGCCGAGCGTGAGCCGCTCCGTCATCCGGCCGTCGGCCGGCAACACCCCGCACATCGGCTTCCCGTCGAGCGACCGGGCGAGGTAGAGCAACCCGGCGCACTCCGCGGAGACCGGCGCCCCGGACGCGGCCAGCTCCGCCACCGCCGCCCGCAGCGGCGCGTTCGCCGACAGCTCCGGCGCGTACACCTCCGGGAAGCCGCCGCCTATGACCAGCCCCCGGGTGCCGTCCGGCAGCCGCTCGTCCCGCAGCGGATCGAACGGCACCACCTCGGCGCCGGCCGCGGTCAGCAGCTCGACGTGTTCGGCGTACGAGAAGGTGAACGCCGGCCCGCCGGCCACCGCCACCACCGGACGCCCGGCCCCCGCGGCGGGCGCCGGCACCGCCGCGCCCGGATCCCACGGCAGGTCCGGCAGCTCCGGCACGTTGCGCGCCAACGCCAGCAGCGCCTGGAGGTCGCAGCCCTCGCGCACCCGCGCGGCCAGCGCCCGCACCGACTCCAGGGCCTCCGCCCGGCGTTCGGCGACCGGCACCAGCCCCAGGTGCCGGGACGGCGTCCGGGCCTGCTCGGTCCGGTGCAGCGCCCCGAGCACCGGCACCCCCGAGGAGTCCATGGCGTCCCGCAGCAGTTCCTCGTGCCGCGGCGAACCGACCTTGTTGAGGATCACCCCGGCCAGCCGCACCTCCGGGTCCCACGACGCGAAGCCGTGCACCAGCGCCGCCACCGACCGGGACTGCGACGAGGCGTCCACCACCAGCACCACCGGCGCCCGCAGCACCTTCGCCACCTGCGCGGTCGACGCCAGTTCGCCCCTTCCGGACGCCCCGTCGAACAGCCCCATCACGCCCTCGACCACCGCCAGGTCCGCGCCCGCCGCCCCGTGCAGGAACAGCGGGGCGATCTGCTCCGGACCGCACAGGAAGGCATCCAGATTGCGACCGGGGCGGCCGGTGGCCAACGCGTGGTAGCCGGGATCGATGTAGTCGGGCCCCACCTTGTGCGGCGACACCGCGAGACCGGCCTCGGCGAAGGCCGCCATCAGACCCGTCGCCACCGTCGTCTTGCCGGCGCCCGACGACGGCGCGGCGATCACCAGCCGGGGAACGGCGCCGCCGCTCATGACCTGCTCACCATTCGATGCCCCGCTGGCCCTTCTGCCCCGCGTCCATCGGGTGCTTGACCTTCGTCATGTCCGTCACCAGGTCCGCGAAGTCCCGCAGCGCTTCCGGCGCGTCCCGCCCGGTGATGACGACGTGCTGCGTGCCGGGACGGTCCCGCAGCACCGCCACCACCTCCTCGACGTCCACCCACCCCCACTTGAGCGGGTAGGCGAACTCGTCGAGCACCAGCAGCTTGTAGGTCTCCGCGGCCAGGTCCCGCTTGACCTGCTCCCAACCCTCCCGGGCCGCCTCCTCGTTGCTGAACTGGGAGTCGCGCTGCACCCAGGACCAGCCCTCGCCCATCTTGTGCCAGGCGACGGTGCCGCCCTCCCCGGTGGCGCCCAGCACCTTCAGCGCCCGCTCCTCACCGACCTTCCACTTCGCCGACTTCACGAACTGGAACACCCCGACCGGCCAGCCCTGGTTCCAGGCGCGCAGCGCCAGTCCGAAGGCGGCGGTCGACTTGCCCTTGCCCTGGCCCGTGTGGACCAGGACCAGCGGGCGGTTGCGGCGCTGGCGGGTGGTGAGCCCGTCTTCCGGTACGACGGACGGCTGTCCCTGCGGCATTACGCGGCCTTCCTGTTGTGACGATCCCGATCCCCGCCCCGGCCGGCACCCTTGCCGGCCGCGGGCCTGCCCTGCACGGTCCTGACGAGCGCGGAGACGCGGTCCGCGCGCAGCTCGTCGAGGGTGACGGCGGGGCCGCCCAACTCCCGGGCCAGCTCCCCGGCCAGCCCCAGGCGCACCGGGCCCGCCTCGCAGTCCACCACCACCGACGCGGTGCCCCCGGCGGCCAGCAACCCCGCCGCCCGGTGCGCCCGGGCCAGCGGCTCCGGCCCGCCGGTGGCCCGGCCGTCGGTGACCACCACCACGAGCGGCCGCCGGGACGGGTCCCGCAGCCGCTCCACCCGCAGCACCTCGTGGGCCCGCAGCAGCCCCTCCGACAGCGGCGTCCGGCCGCCGGTCGGCAGCTGCGCCAGCCGCGCCGCGCCGGCCTCGACCGACGACGTCGGCGGCAGCGCCACCTCGGCGCCGGAACCCCGGAAGGTGACCATCCCGATCTTGTCCCGCCGCTGGTACGCGTCGAGCAGCAGCGACAGCACGGCCCCCTTGACGGCCCCCATCCGCTTCCGCGCCGCCATCGACCCGGACGCGTCCACCACGAACAGCACGAGGTTGCCCTCGCGCCCCTCGCGCACCGCCTCCCGCAGGTCGTCCCGGCGCACCACCAGCCCCGGGCCGCGCCGCCCGCGGGCCCACTGGTGCGGCGCCGCGGCCTGCACGGTCGCCGCCAGGTGCAGCTTGCCCAGGGCCCCTCGGGGCCGGCGCGCCCCGGTCGTCCGGCCGTGCGCGGTCCGCGCCCGGGACCGCCGGCCGTCCGCGCCCTCGCCCAGCCCCGGCACGTCCAGCCGCCGGGTCCGGAACGGCTCGGTGGCGCCCACCGCGGCCTGCTCCGGCGCCGGCCCGGACGCCGCGGGCTCGCCCGCCGGCTCCGGCCCGGACTCCTCGGACCGCGCCGGGCGCTCCGGCTCCTGCTGGCGGGGGAGCTCCGGGCCGGGCGCGTCGCCGGGCTGCTCCCGGGGCCCGCCGTCCTGCGGCGGCAACCCGCCGGGCCCGCCGCCGGGGCCACCGTCCGGTCCGTCCGGTCCGTCCGGTCCGTCGTCCGGACCCTCCGGCTCCGGATCGTCCTCGCCCTCCGGGTCCTGCCCGCCGGACTCCTCCAGCACCTGGTCGAGCTTGTCCTCGTCGAGCCCGGGCGCGTCGAACGGGGCCCGCCGGCGCCGGTGCGGCAGCGCGAGCAGCGCCGCCTGGCGGACGTCCTCCGGGAGCACCTCGGTCCGCTCGTCCCAGGCCGCCAGCGCGGTCGCCGTGCGGGCCATCACGATGTCCGCCCGCATCCCGTCCACCTCGAACGCCGCGCAGGTCGCCGCGATCTGCCGCAGCGGCCCGTCGCCGAGCCGCACCTGCGGCAGCAACTCCCGCGCCAGCGCGATCCGGTCCCGCAGCCGACGCTCCTCGTCCGCCCAGCGCGCCGCGAAGCCGGCCGGGTCGTCGTCGTAGGCCAGCCGGCGCCGCACCACCTCGACCCGCTGCTCCGGTTCCCGGGACGCCGCGACCTCCACGGTCAGCCCGAACCGGTCCAGCAACTGCGGCCGCAGCTCGCCCTCTTCGGGGTTCATCGTCCCGACGAGCAGGAACCGCGCGGCGTGCCGCACGGAGACGCCCTCCCGCTCCACGTAGGAGGCGCCCATGGCGGCGGCGTCCAGCAACAAGTCGACCAGGTGGTCGTGGAGGAGATTGACCTCGTCCACGTAGAGGACGCCCCGGTGCGCATCGGCCAGCAGGCCCGGCTCGAACGCCTTCACGCCCTCGGACAGGGCCCGTTCGATGTCCAGCGCGCCGACCAGCCGGTCCTCGGACGCGCCCACCGGCAGCTCGACCATCCGCGTCGGCCGGTGCTCGGCGTCGGCCGCGCCGTGCGGACCGTCCGGGCAGGCGGGGTCGGGCGCTGCCGGCGCGCAAGCGAACCGGCAGCCGGCGACCACGTCCACGACCGGCATCAGCTCCGCCAGTCCGCGCACCATCGTCGACTTCGCGGTGCCCTTCTCGCCCCGGACGAGCACCCCGCCGATCGCCGGCGAGATCGCGTTCAGCAGGAGTCCCAGGCGCATGTCGGCCATGCCGACGACCGCCGTGAACGGGTACTGCCGGGTCGTGTTCTCGGTCGTTGTCATGCCCTGTTGTCCTCCACGTCGCCGGCCGGCTCCTGTCGTGTCCCCTGCATCGTGCTCACGGCGCCCCCGGAGGGACGAACGGCACCCCCTCCGGCACCCCCTCCTCGATCAGCCGCAGCAGCGCCTTGGTGTCCGCGTGCTCCTCGATCAGATCGCCCAACCGGTCCAACTGCTCCTCGCGCAGCGCCCCGAAGCAGGTGTCCGGTGCGGGTACGAACCGGCGCCCGGCCGCCCGGGCCACCTCCCGCAGGAACGCCCGCCTGAAGCCGTCGCTCTCCAGGGAGCCGTGCCAGTGCGTGCCCCACACGGACCCCACCCGGCACCCGTCCAAGAACTCCTCGTCGCCCCCGGCCACTTCGGCGACCCCGTGGTGGATCTCGTACCCCTCCACCGGCTCGCCCAGCGCCCGACCGACGGGCCGGGCGAGGGTCTTCTCCACCGCGAAGCGGACCCGGACCGGCAGCAGTCCCAGCCCGTCGACCGCACCCGCGCGCGACTCGACGTCGTCCTCGATGTGCTCGCCGAGCATCTGGTAGCCGCCGCAGATGCCCAGCACCGGGCGGCCCTCGGCGGCCCTGCGGACCACCGCGTCGGCCAGTCCGCGCTCGCGCAGCCAGGCCAGCGCGCGGACCGTGCCGCGGGTCCCGGGCAGCACCACCAGGTCCGCGTCGACGAGTTCCTCCGGCCGGTCCACGAACCGCACCACCACGCCCGGTTCGGCGGCCAGCGCGTCCACGTCGGTGAAGTTGGACATCAGCGGCACCGCGCACACCGCGACCCGCAGCACGTCCTCGCCGGCCGGCGGCGCCACCACCGACTCGCGGACCGTGCCGCGCAGCGACACCCTCAGGCCGTCCTCCTCGTCGATGCCGAGCCCGTGCGCGTACGGCAGGACGCCGTAGGTCTGCCGTCCGGTGATCCGGCGCAGCATCTCAAGGCCCGGCTCCAGCAGCGTCACGTCGCCGCGGAACTTGTTGACGAGGTAGCCGGCGACCAGCGACTGGTCCTGCGCGGACAGCAGCGCGGTGGTCCCGAAGAACGAGGCGAAGACGCCGCCGCGGTCGATGTCGCCGACCACCACGACGGGGATCCGTGCCGCCCGGGCGAGGCCCATGTTGACGATGTCGGTCCGCCGCAGGTTGATCTCGGCCGGGCTGCCGGCGCCCTCGCAGACGACCGCGTCGTGGGTGCGTCGCAGCTCCGCCAGGCAGTCGGTCACGGTGCCGAGCAACTGCTCCTGCCGGCCTGCGTGGTAGCCACGGGCACTCAGCTCGCCCACCGGCTTCCCCAGCAGCACCACCTGGCTGCTGCGGTCGCTGCCCGGCTTGAGCAGCACCGGGTTCATCAGCGCGGTCGGCTCGACCCGGGCCGCGGCCGCCTGCATCGCCTGGGCCCGGCCGATCTCCGCGCCCTCGCGGGTCACGAACGAGTTCAGCGACATGTTCTGCGCCTTGAACGGCGCCACCGAGACACCCTGTCGCGCCAACCAGCGGCAGATGCCGGCGGTCACCACGCTCTTGCCGGCGTCGGACGTCGTCCCGGCCACCAACAGTCCGCCGCCCACGGCCCCGTCGGCCGTCTTCCTCCGCCCGTTCACCGGGTCACCCTCCCGCTCACGTCCGCCGCCACGCCCTTCCTCCCGCGTCGTACCGCGCCGACCGCCAGCCGGCCCGCCACCGTGACGCCCAGCGCCAACAGGCCGACCCGCCGGGACAGTCGGGCCGCTCGCTCGATGTCGGGCACCGCGGGGGGCCGTCCACCACCGTTGAGCACCGGCCGGTGCTCCACCCGCCCGCCGTACGCGAGGGTGCCGCCCAGCCGGACGCCCAACGCGCCGGCGAACGACGCCTCCACGGGGCCGGCGTTGGGGCTCGGGTGCGCGCCGCCGTCGGCCCGCCAGGCCCGCAGCGCACCGCGCCGGTCGGGGCCCGCCAGCACGGTCAGCGCGGCGGTCAGTCGGGAGCCGGGCCAGCCGGCGACGTCGTCGAGGCGGGCCGCCGCCCAGCCGAACCGCCGGTAGCGCGGCGACTTGTGCCCCACCATCGCGTCCAGGGTGTTCACCGCCCGGAACGCCACCAGGCCGGGCACGCCCGCGACCGCACCCCACACCAGGGCGCCGACCACCGCGTCGGAGGTGTTCTCGGCGACCGACTCCACCACCGCGCGGGCCATCTGCGGCCCGTCCAGCGCCTGCGGATCGCGCCCGCACAGGTGCGGCAACCGCTCCCGTGCCACGTCGAGGTCCCCGACGGCCAGCGCGCCGCCCACGGCCCGCGCCTCCCGGCCGAGCGAGGTACCGCCCAGCACCGCCCACGCGGCCGCCGCGGTCAGCGCGGTCCGGGCGCCGGGACGCTCCCGCAGGGCGCGCTGGAGCAGCGCGGCGCCGGCGGCCGCGCCGCCCGCGCACAACAGGGTGTGGGCCGTTCCGTGGCCGCGGTGGTCGCGCCACAGCCGGCGTTCGAGGGCGCCGGCGGCCCGGCCGAAGGCGGCCACCGGATGACCGCGCCGCGGGTCCGCGAGGATCAGGTCACCGAGGAAGCCGAGGGCCGCGCCGCACGCGTACCCCGCGTGTTCGCCGCGCATCGGATCAGGCCGCCGTCCGGCCTCGAAGGGGCCCTGGGACAGCGGGCAGTGGAGCTCTCGACGGGCAGCCGGGCATGGCGGTATGTCCTCACTCAGGGTCCGCGCCCTGGCTCGACGTGACGGCGACCAGAGTCTCCTGGCTCCCGGATCGGCGCCGCCCCCGGCCTTCCCGCCCGTACGGCGTGCGTACGGGCCGTGGCCCTCGTCGGAGGAGCGCTCCCCGGTGACAGTGGCGGGACCGCGCCGGATTCGCACCGGACTTCCTCTGCTGTCGCCGATTGGCCCCGGAAGTCCACCACGCCCGCCCAGGTCCGTCAACTCACCCTTGACCTGCGACGCAGCGCCGACGGCCGCCCTGTGGCGAAGGCCACGCGCGGGCCCGGCGGGGTGCCGCACGCGGACGGGGCGCCCGGGGCCGCGGCTGCTGCCGCGTCCACCGGACGCCCCGTCCGTTGCCGGCCGTGCCGGCGCCGCCGTCAGGCGGCGACGATCAGGTAGATCCCGTAGGCCACCGCGGCCGCGCAGAGCCCGTAGGCGGCCAGTGCCCCGGCGCGCGCCCCCGTGCCGGGGGCGGTCGTGGCCGCCGCGTCGCCGTCCGCGGCGGGCTTGCGGGAGGTGCCCACGATCCCGACGGTGAACAGGCCCACGAGCCCCACCGTCACCACGAGGCTGACGCCGAAGACCTGGCCGAGAGCTGCCCAGTCGATGTGCATTGCGTAGTCCTTAGGTCGGGGTGAGCGGCGTCAGGACGAGGCCGTCGCCGGCTGGGCGGGGGCCTTCGCCGACTGGTGGGCAGGGGCGGGGTGGGGAGCGGCGTCCGTTGCGGCGTGCGCTTCCGCGGGTGCTTCGGCGTGCGCCGGGACGGGCCCGGCCGGCGGCGGCGCGACCGTCTGCAGCGCCGCGGTGACGACGCCCGCCGGCTCCACCGCCGGTCCCTCGTTGACGTTGGTGTGGTCCACCGGCTTGCGCCGGGAGGCCGCCCAGATGCCGCCGCAGATCGCCAGGGCCAGGACGGCGACCGTGGCCACGCCCCAGGAGCCCTGGTCGGCGAGGTAGGCGGCGCCGGCGGAGACCAGTCCGGCGGCCGGCAGGGTCAGGCCCCAGGCCAGGACCATCCGCCCGGCCGTGGACCAGCGCACCACGCCGCCCTTGCGGCCCAGCCCGGAGCCCATCACGGACCCGGAGCAGACCTGGGTGGTGGAGAGCGCGAAGCCGAGGTGGGAGGAGGCCAGGATGGTGGCCGCGGCGCCGGTCTGGGCGGCGAAGCCCTGCGGCGGCTGGATGTCGGTGATGCCCTTGCCCATGGTGCGGATGATCCGCCAGCCGCCCAGGTAGGTGCCGAGCGCGATGGCCAGGCCGGCGGAGGCGATCACCCACATCGGCGGGTCGGCGTGCGGGGCGACGACCCCGCCGGTGATCAGCGCGAGGGTGATCACGCCCATCGTCTTCTGCGCGTCGTTGGTGCCGTGGGCCAGCGAGACCAGGGCGGCCGAGGCGATCTGCCCGGCGCGGTAGCCCTTGGCGGTGTCGGCCTCGTTGCGGCCGCGGGCCAGTCGGTAGGTGAGCCGGGTCGCGGCCATCGCGGCGAGCCCCGCCACGAACGGCGCGGCGACCGCGGGGATCAGGACCTTCATGACGACGGCCTCGCCGTGCACGCCGCCGGTGCCCACGGACACCAGCGTCGCGCCGATCAGTCCGCCGAAGAGGGCGTGGGACGAACTGGACGGCAGGCCCGCCAGCCACGTGAGGAGGTTCCAGACGATGGCGCCCACCAGACCCGCGAAGATCACTTCAGGTCTGATGCCGGCGCTCTCGTCGATGATGCCGCCGGAGATGGTCTTCGCCACCTCCACGGAGAGGAAAGCCCCGACGAGGTTGAGCCCCGCCGACATCGCCACCGCGGTCTTGGGTCGCAAGGCCCCGGTGGAGATGGTGGTGGCCATTGCGTTGGCCGTGTCGTGGAAGCCGTTCGTAAAGTCGAACACCAAGGCCGTGACGATCACGATCCCGATGAGAAGCGTGATGTGTTCCATTCACCCAGGCAATCCGTGTCGAAGGTCAGTGTCCTCGGGACCGTACGGACGACGGGTGAACGGAAAGTGAACTCGGCCGGGCGCCGCGGTGACACCCCCGCAGTGTTCACGCGGAGGCGCCCCTGCCGTCACTTCCGTCTCATCCGTCGGCAAATCTCCTGAGCTGGGCCAGGGTCCCGTTCCAGCGGTCCTGATCGCCCGGCAGCGGCCCCCGCGAGGCGTACTGCCGGATGGTCAGGTACGACCAGCCGGCGGGCAACTGGGCCGCGCCCGAGTAGTCCGCCAGCCACAGCGGGTGGGTCGCGCCGAAGGCCCGGCTGCCGCCCGTGCAGCGGTCCCACCAGCGGGCGGTGGTGTAGATCACGGGCCGCCGGCCGGTGCTGCGCCGCACCTCGTCGCTGAACGCCCGTATCCAGTGGACCATCGCCGTCCGCCCCAGCCCGAAACAGGACTGCCGGGCGTCGTACGGGTTGTGCTCGATGTCGAGGGCGGGTGGCAGCGTCCAGCCGTCCGCCTTCCAGTGGCCGCCGTGCTGGAGGAAGTACTTCGCCTGCCGGGCGCCGGAGGAGGCGCTGGGCACGGCGAAGTGGTAGGCGCCGTGCAGCAGCCCGGCCGCCCGGGAGCCGCTGTACTGCGACGAGAAGCGCGGATTGCGGTAGCGGTCCGACTCGGTGGCCTTGACGTAGACGAACCGCGCGCCCTTCGCGCGGGCCGCCCGCCAGTCGATCTGCTTCTGGTACGAGGAGACGTCGTGTCCGAGCGGGCGGCTGTCCGCTGCGGCCTGCGAGGGGTGTTCGGCGAGTGCGGTGCCCCCGGCCAGCGAGGCCACCGCTATCGCGGTCGCCAGCCTGGTCCGGGGGGCGGAACGGTCACAAGTCATGGGTCCCCCTGGGTGATGACATGTGAAGGGGTGTAGTTCACTCGACGTTAATGGATGAGTGACGCTAAGTGGTCCATCCCCGGCCAATCGCCCTCAGATGGCCAGGTACCCCCATATGGCGGATACCGGACAGTTGACGGGATGGCGTACAGTGCCCCGGCCCGCTCGTACGGTGTCCCACAGCGCCCTCGTGCGTTTCCGCACGTCCCGCAGCGTCGCACCGGAGGACAGCATGAAGGACCACCCCGATCACCTCGCCGACGCCTGGAGCGAGCTGGTCGCCACCGCCCGCCGCACCGCCGCCGACGGCCTCGTCGTCGGCACGTCGGGCAACGTCTCGGTCCGCGTCAAGGACCTGATTCTCGTCACGCCCAGCGGCGTCCCCTACGACCGGCTCGGCCCGTCCCACCTGACCGGCGTCGACCTCGACGGCCACCCGATCATCGGCAGGCTCCGCCCCACCAGCGAACTTCCGCTCCACCTCACCGTCTACCGCCACACCGACGCCACCGCCGTCGTGCACACCCACGCCCCGAACGCCACCGCGGTCTCCACCCTCGTCACCGAACTCCCGCCCATCCACTACATGGCCGCCGCGCTCGGCGGCCCCGTCCGCGTCGCCCCCTACGCCCTCTACGGCAGCGACGAACTCGCCGCCCACATGCTCGACGCGCTCCGCGACCGCACCGCCGCGCTCCTCCAGAACCACGGCACCATCGCCTACGGCACCGGCCTCGCCCAGGCCCTGGACCGCACCACCCAACTGGAGTGGATGTGCCGGGTCTGGCTCACCGCCACCACCGTGCCGGGCCACACCCCGCACCTGCTGTCGCCCGCCCAGCTCGACGCCGCGGGCGAGCGGTTGCGCGGCTACGGCCAGCCCGCCGACGACCGCGCGTAGCACCCGAACGCCGCCGCGCCGCGGCGCCCGGCGACCCCCGCTCACCGCACAACACCGCTGGTCCGGCCGCCGTTCCCGGCGCCCGGTGGCCGGGTCCGGCGGCGCTGCGCACACTGGAGGAATGCGACTGGGGACCGTGGCGGCGGTGACCGCCACCCTCGCGATCGGTGCCACGGCGGCCGCCGTGGCGGCCGGGCGCTACGCCGGGAACGTTGCCCTGAAACCGTCGCCCGACCACCCCTTCCCGGGCGACTCCCGGCTCACCGTCCACTCCGCCGCCGACGGCCACATCGTCCTCACCCGGAGCCTGGCCTCCCTGCGGCCCGGCACCTACGGGCTCACCGGCGCCGGCTGCCACGCGGTGGTCGGCCCCGTCGTCCACGGCACCCCGCACCCCGCCGACGCCGTCGTGCGCCGGCTGGAGCGGGTCACCCACGGCACCCTGCGGCCCGGCGCCCGGATGCGGCTGACCCCCCAGGTGCACCTGGGCAACCCGTACGACACCCTCGGCCTCACCTGCGCCGACGTCGACGTCCCCGGCGAACTGGGCGCGCTGCCCGCCTGGTTCGTGCCCGGCGCCCGCGACACCTGGGTCATCACCGTCCACGGCCTCGGCACCACCCGCGAGCACCCCATGGTGGTCCTGCCGTTCCTGCACCGCCACCACTTCCCGGTGCTCGACCTCGCCTACCGCAACGACCCCGGCGCCCCGCGCACCGCCGACGGCGTCCACCACCTCGGCGACAGCGAATGGCGCGACCTGGACGCCGCCATCCGCTACGCCGTCCGCTACGGCGCCCGCGCGGTCGTCCTCTACGGCTGGTCCACCGGCGCCACCATGGCGCTGCGCGCCGCCCTCAACTCCGGGCTGGGCCACCGCGTCTCGGGCCTCATCCTGGACTCCCCGGTCCTCGACCGGCACGCCACCGTCCGCGCCCTCGCCACCGCCCGCCACGTCCCGCGCTTCCTGCTGCCGCTGGCCGTCCGCGCCGCCGAGGGGCACACCGGACTCCCCGTCGACCGCCCCGCGGACGCCGTCGACCCCGACGAACTCGACGCGCCGGTCCTCGTCTTCCACGGCCCGGAGGACACCCTCGCCCCCTGGGACGCCTCCCGCCGCTTCGCCGCCCGCCGTCCGGAGCTGATCACCCTTCAGCCCGTTCCGCACGCCCCGCACGCCGCGATGTGGAACGCCGATCCGGACCGCTACGAGGAGACCCTGCGCCGCTTCCTCACCCCCCTCATGTGACCGGACCGACCGGCCACCGCCCCGGACCCCGGGGCGCCCCGGCGGAGGCCGGAGGTGTACGGGGGGACAACTCCCCCCGTCCGGGGCGGGACGGCCCGGTGGCGAGGGCCCGGAAGCCCACGAACCGGGTTCCGATTGGGCTTTCGGGCCGTCAGCGGCAAGACTGCTCCTGTGACGTCCCGTACACCGCGCGACTCCCGGCTCCGACTCGTCCCCCGACAACCGATGGCGGCCGCCCGCCGGGCGGTGAGCACCCGGGCCACCCGCCCGGCGCCCAGGCCCCCCGAGGGCACCCCGCCGCCCGCGGAACTGGCCCGCCAGGCCCGTGCCGTACTG
This sequence comes from Streptomyces sp. VTCC 41912, assembly GCF_045799175.1. Taxonomy (NCBI): domain Bacteria; kingdom Bacillati; phylum Actinomycetota; class Actinomycetes; order Kitasatosporales; family Streptomycetaceae; genus Streptomyces; species Streptomyces sp. VTCC 41912. Next base: position 55,856 of record NZ_JBJMAB010000041.1, on the reverse strand, counting down.
GCCGGCCCGGCCCGGCTCGCGCGCTGGGCCGACCGCACCGGCAGCCTGCGCGCCGGTCCCGACGGATCGCTCCCGGACGCCGCCGTCGCGGACGCCGCCGACGCGCTGGGTTTGACGCCCCGCCACGTCCGCGCCGACTGGGACCGGGCCCGGCTCGCGGGCCTGGTCGAGCTCCACGACGGCCTCGCCCGCCCCGGGTGGCGGCTGCGCGCCTGGGACCGCGACGACGTCGCCGCGCTGCGCGGCTGGGTCGCGCTCTTCGACGCCTGGTCACTGGCCGTGCCGCCCCCGGCCGCTGCCGGCCCCGCCGCCGTCGCCGAGGTCGTCGAAGCCGTCCCGCAGCTGCTGTCCCTGCTGCACCTGTCCGCCGGGCCGGTGCGCCTGCCGGTGCTGCTCGACATGCTCGACCAGCGGGTCGCCGAACTGCGCACCGAACGCTGCGAGGTGCCCTACGGGGCGGACCCGGCAGCGGACGACGCCGACGCCGGGGCAACGGTGAGCGACGCCGCGGGGGCGCCGCTCACCGACCTCCTGCGCTGGGCGCTGGACGCCCTGCTCGCGGTCGGCGCGCTGATGCCGCCGGACGGCGCTCCCGAACCCGCCGAACAGGGCGCCGACGAGGGCCGCCACTACGGCCAGGAGGCGCAGCTGACGCCGCTCGGCAACTGGTCGGTGTGGGTCAAGCTGGAGCAGATCTGCGTCGCCGCGCAGAGTCCGGCCGGCCACATCGAGCAGTCCGCGGAGGCGATGCTGCGCGGCTGCGCCCGGCTGACCCCGGGCCCGGCCCGCGCCGAGTACCGCGCCTGGCTCGCCGCCCGCTCCGTGGGCGCCGCCGTCGAGGAGCTCCTGACCGTCGCCCGCGGCGAGGACGCGCTGCTGCGCGGGCTGGCCTTCGAGGCGCTGCGTGCGGTCGGCGCCCCCGCCGAACCCGCCGTGCGCGCCGTCGCCGACGAGCCGGTCCTGCGGCCCTACGCCCTGCTGTGGCTCTTCGAGCACGACGGCGGCGACCCGGAGACCGCGACCGACGTCCTCACCCGCCAGGAGTCGACCTGGCTGTGGGTGGACACCGCCGCGGCCGTCGCCGACCACGGGGAGACCCAACTGCTGGTCCGCCACCTGGACTCGGCCGTCCAGGGCTCGGTGCCGCGGCTGCTGGCGGAGGTCCGCGCGATCGGTCACCCGCGCACCGTCCAGGTGCTCGTGGCGCTCGCCGCCGCCCACCCCGACCCGGCGCTCGCCAAGGCCGTCCGCCGGGCGGCCTTCCAGGTGCACACCGGCGGCGCGTAACCGTCCGGGCGCCCCGGCCGGGCCGGGCGGACCACCCCCGCCCGGCCGGCGGCCGCCCCAGCTCCCAACGGAGCGCGTCACCGCCCCGTTCCCGCGGCGGAGTTGGGCGTGCGGGGCCGCGCCGCCGGGGCCGTCGCGCCGCGCGGCGACGGCGAGTGCGAACGCCCCGGTCGGCCACCGGAGGGCACCCCCGCGGCGTCCCGCGGCGGCGGCCGGCGGGCCGTCGCCCGCACCCCTGTGTCCTGGCTCACAGTCGCGCGGCGAGCTCCGGCAGCGCCGGAAACGACTTGCGCCGGCCCGTTAGACTGCCTCCATGGCAGTTCTCCTTTGGGTTCATTAGACGGCGTAGACCGCTCTCGGACCGTCCGTCCAACCCGCCGTCTTCCTGCCCTGGAGTTTTCCCGTGATCACCGCTTCCGGCCTTGAGCTGCGCGCCGGCGCCCGCATCCTCATCGAGTCCGCCTCCTTCCGCATCGCCAAGGGCGACCGCATCGGCCTGGTCGGCCGCAACGGAGCCGGCAAGACCACCCTCACCAAGGTCCTGGCCGGCCAGGGCATCCCGGCCAGCGGCACGGTCACCCGCTCCGGCGAGGTCGGCTACCTCCCGCAGGACCCGCGCACCGGCGACCTCGACGTGCTGGCCCGCGACCGCATCCTCTCCGCCCGCGGCCTGGACACCGTCCTGCGCAAGATGCGGGAGAACGAGGACCGGATGGCGAACGGCAAGGGCGCCACCCGCGACAAGGCCATGAAGAAGTACGAGCGGCTGGAGACCGAGTTCCTCACCAAGGGCGGGTACGCCGCCGAGGCCGAGGCCGCGACCATCGCCGCCAGCCTGGGCCTGCCCGACCGGATCCTCGGACAGCCCCTGCACACCCTCTCCGGCGGTCAGCGGCGCCGCGTCGAGCTGGCCCGGATCCTCTTCTCGGACTCCGACATCCTGCTCCTCGACGAGCCCACCAACCACCTCGACGCCGACTCCATCGCGTGGCTGCGCGACTACCTCAAGACGTACCGCGGTGGCTTCATCGTCATCTCGCACGACGTCGACCTCGTCGAGACGGTCGTGAACAAGGTCTTCTACCTCGACGCCAACCGCGCGCAGATCGACGTCTACAACATGGGCTGGAAGCTCTACCAGCAGCAGCGCGAGGCCGACGAGAAGCGCCGCAAGCGCGAGCGCGCCAACGCCGAGAAGAAGGCCGCGGCGCTCAACTCCCAGGCCGACAAGATGCGGGCGAAGGCCACCAAGACCGTCGCCGCCCAGAACATGGCCAAGCGCGCCGACAAGCTGCTCGCCGGCCTGGAGGCGGTGCGGGTCTCCGACAAGGTCGCCAAGCTGCGCTTCCCGGACCCCGCGCCGTGCGGCAAGACCCCGCTCACCGCCGAGGGACTGTCCAAGTCCTACGGCTCCCTGGAGATCTTCACCGACGTCGACCTCGCCATCGACAAGGGCTCCCGGGTCGTCATCCTGGGCCTCAACGGCGCGGGCAAGACCACCCTGCTGCGGTTGCTGGCGGGCGTCGAGACGGCGGACACCGGCGAGGTCCGCCCCGGCCACGGCCTCAAGCTCGGCTACTACGCCCAGGAGCACGAGACCCTGGACCCGGACCGCACGGTCCTGGAGAACATGCGCTCCGCCGCGCCCGACATGGACCTCGTCGAGGTCCGCAAGGTGCTCGGCTCCTTCCTGTTCTCCGGCGACGACGTCGACAAGCCCGCCGGCGTCCTCTCCGGCGGCGAGAAGACCCGGCTCGCCCTGGCGACCCTGGTCGTCTCCTCCGCCAACGTCCTCCTCCTCGACGAGCCCACGAACAACCTCGACCCGGCGAGCCGCGAGGAGATCCTCGGCGCGCTGCGCACCTTCACCGGCGCGGTCGTCCTGGTGACCCACGACGAGGGCGCGGTGGACGCGCTGACACCGGAGCGGATCATCCTGCTGCCGGACGGCGTCGAGGACCTGTGGGGCCAGGACTACGCGGACCTGGTCGCCCTGGCCTGATCACCGCCGTGGCGGTGCCGCCGGATGGATCACGCCTGCTGGATCATTCGGCCCATGGGTGATCCATCATCTGAGTGAGAACGGCTCGTACACCGGCGAGCCTGCGGCGACCGGCCGGGCCCTCGCGGCCCGGCCGGTCGCCTTTTCCGGGACACACCGCCTGACCTGGCACTTTTCGAATGTCGGGGCGTGCGCGGGGGCTGCGGGGCGCACGGAAGAGGCAATTCCGACCACGCCGGGCGCGCGCGGGACGGCAAAGGATGTCCCACAGACCTGGCGGAATGGGTGGCCAGGAAGCCGGGGAGGGGTGATCATGAGAGTCCAGAGCGCACTTCCCACGAGGAGGCACGGGTGGCCGAGACTCTGAAGAAGGGCAGCCGGGTGACCGGCGCCGCGCGCGAGAAGCTCGCGGCAGACCTGAAGAAGAAGTACGACTCCGGAGCGAGCATCCGGGCGCTGGCCGAGGAAACCGGCCGCTCCTATGGATTCGTGCACCGGATGCTCAGCGAATCCGGTGTGGTCCTGCGAGGCCGCGGCGGAGCCACGAGGGGCAAGAAGGCCGCCTCGGTCTGACGGCCGCGGCTCCGAGTGCAGGCGGTCGCCCCCCGGCCGTCCCATGGTTCGGCCGGGAGGTTACCGTTCAGTCACTTACGCACGCAGGTGCGGTGGCTGACTCGGAGGCGCCCTCATGACTCTGCTCGACAAGCACGGTGTGCGGCTCACCGTGGACGACGCGATCGCCACGGTGACCCTCGCCAACGCGGCCAAGCGCAATGCCCAGAGCCCCGCGATGTGGCGGGCGCTGGCCGAGGCGGGCACGCTGCTGCCGGGAAACGTACGGATCGTGGTGCTGCGCGGTGAGGGCAAGTCCTTCTCCGCGGGGCTCGACCGGCAGGCGTTCACGCCCGAAGGGTTCGACGGCGAGCCGTCGTTCCTCGATCTGGCGCGCGGTGCGGACGAGGCGTTGGACGCGACGATCGCCGAGTACCAGGAGGCGTTCACCTGGTGGCGGCGGACCGACCTGGTGTCCATCGCGGCCGTCCAGGGACACGCCATCGGTGCGGGCTTCCAACTGGCCCTCGCCTGTGACCTGCGGGTCGCCGCCGAGGACGCGCAGTTCGCCATGCGCGAGACCAGCCTGGGCCTGGTCCCGGACCTGACCGGCACCCACCCACTGGTCGGTCTGGTCGGTTACGCCCGGGCGCTGGAGATCTGCGCCACCGGGCGCTTCGTGCACGCCGACGAGGCCGCGCGGATCGGCCTCGCCAACCTCGTCGTGCCCGGTGACGAACTCGACGCCGCGGTGGCCGATCTGGCCGCGGCGCTGACCGCCGCGCCGCGGGACGCCGTCATCGAGACCAAGGCCCTGCTGGCCGGCGCCGCGGGGCGCACCTACGAGGAGCAGCGTCGCGCCGAGCGGGCCGCCCAGGCGCGGCGGCTGCGCGACCTGGCCGGCATCGGCGACTGACCACCCGTCCGGCACCGGACGTCAGACGGCGGCCACCTCCGTGACCAGCACCGCGGCTGTGGCCGGGGCCGGCGGCGGGCCGGTGACCGCGCGGCGGACGGCGCGGGCCACGTCCAACGCCCGGTGGCCGGCGGCGGTCGCCACCTGGACCAGCGCGTGGTCGCCGCTGTCGCCGCCGTCGCTGCGGGACACCCCGGCGGAGTGACTGCCGAGCGCCGGGGCGAGCCCGGCCACCCCGGGGACGGCGCACACTCGGGCGGCGAGGTCGTCCGGGTCCTTCGCGTCGGCCGGTCCCTGGGCGGCGCCGAGGTCCTCCTCCGTCGTGGCGGTCCCCGACGCCTGCGCCGTCGGCGCGACGGCCTCGTCCAACAGCGCGTCGACGTGGAGGTCCACGGCGCTCACCCGTAGGCCGAGGCCGGCCTCCGCGGTGGCCAGCAGGGCCGTCCGCAGTTGCTCGGTGAGGGTCGGCAGGGGAAGTCCGGGGGTGCGGCGACGTGCGCGGTAATGCGCAGGGGGCCCGGCGGCAGGGCGCTGGGCGGCGCCGGCACGGTCGGCGGCGGGGCCTCGTCGGGGGCGGCGAGGGCGAGGCGCAGGGCGTCCAGGCGGACGCCGGGCGGGATGCCGGGAGCCCGTAGGAGCGCCGCGCGGGCCGCGCGTTCGGTGATCCACGCCCCGTCCTTCGGGCCGCCGAGCGGCAGCACCCGGCCGATGCCCAACTGTTCCCGCACGGCACGTGCCCACGCGTTCGCGGCCATGACGCCACCCCTTTCCCGGGCCACCTCCCAGCCTGCCGCAGCGCGCCCGCCGCGGCCGGCCGCGGCACTCCGCTGCCGCGTCCCCGGAGCGCACCCCCTCGTCCGCCCCTACTGTGGAGAGCGGAACGATTGGCATGAAAGCAGGCTAAAAAAGGGCATGTCGCTAGAGGGCTGCTCACCAGGTGCGGCACGGCGCAGGGTCCGCGAGGGCGGCCCGGCGGTACCGCGCGATGCGGCAGGTCGGTGCGGCGGCGCAGAAGGGACGCACGGCGATGACCGAGAGCCAGCAGGGCGCGGACACCACGAAGCCGCCGATCAAACGGGGCGGCGGCGACCCCGCCACCCGCGGCCGGACCACCATCGCCGACGGCGTCGTGGAGAAGATCGCCGGGCTCGCCGCCCGCGACGTGCTGGGCGTCCACACGATGGGCAGCGGTTTCGCCCGCACGCTGGGCGCGGTGCGCGACCGGGTGCCCGGCGGCGGACGGTCGGCGACCGCGACGCGCGGGGTGAAGGCCGAGGTCGGTGAGGTGCAGACCGCGCTGGACCTGGAGATCGTCGTCGACTACGGGGTCGCCATCGCGGAGGTCGCACGGGCCGTGAGGGAGAACGTGATCTCCGCCGTGGAGCGGATGACCGGTCTGGAGGTCGTCGAGGTCAACATCGCGGTCAGCGACGTGAAGCTGCCCGACGAGGAGGACGAGGACATCGGGGCCGAGGGAGCGGAGCCGCGGCTCCAGTGACCCGGCCCGGCCCGAGCGGTAGCGAAGGAGCGCACGATGAGCATGGCCGTGATCGGCCTCGTGGCCGGTATGGCGCTGGGCTTCGCCGGGTACTTCGGCGGGTTCGGGGCGTTCGTCCTGGTGGCGGCGCTGGGCGCCGTCGGGTTCGTGGCCGGCAGGTTCCTGGAGGGCGACCTGGAGGCCGGGGAGTTCTTCCGCACCCGGACCGGCGACCGCGACGACCGGCGGCGGTGAGCCCGGATGGCGACGGTGTCCGCATCGGCCGCTGCCGCCGACGTCCCGGCCGGTGAGCGCGGCGCGACCAGGGTCGCCGACCGGGTGGTCGCCAAGATCGCCGCGCGGGCGGCCCGGGAGGCGCTGCGCGCGGCGTCCCCCGGCGACCCCACGGACGCCCACGCGACGGTGACGGTGACCCGTCGCGAGGCCCACCCGCCGTTCGGGGAGGCCCGGCTGCAGGTCGCCGTGGAACTGCCCTACCCCGCCCCCATCGGCCCGCGGTGCCACGTGGTGCGCCGTCAGGTGGCGGAGCGGGTGCGGACGTTGGCGGGCATGACGGTCACCGAGGTGGTGGTGCAGGTCGAGCGGTTGGTCTCGCCGCTGTCGCCCGGTCGGGAGCGGCTGCGGTGAGCGCGCCGGGCGACGGACGGGGAGCGCAGGCCCCGGACGGGGCGGCGCCGCGGACCGGTGCGCCTGCGGACACTGCGGGCGGTGCGGGATCCGCGGCGTCCGGTGCCGCGGATCCCGCACCGCGCGCCGGTGGGTCCGCCGGGCGGTTCTGGGCGGCCCGCAGAGTGCCGGCGGCACTGGTCGCGCTGGTGCTGCTGGCCGCCGCGGGCCTGGCGCTGTACGACGTGGCCGCGGTGCGGGCCGGCCGCACCGCGATGGCCTGGCGCCGGTGGCTGGCGCACGAAGTGGCCGTCCGGCCCCTCGACGACCCCTGGGTCCTGGGCGCCGCGGCGGCGGCCGTGGCGCTCGGGATCTGGCTGCTGGTCCTGGCCGCCACCCCGGGGCTGCGCGCGGTGCTGCCGATGCGGCGCACCGCCCCCGGCGTCCGGGCCGGGCTGGACCGGCCGGCCGCCGCGCTGGTGCTGCGCGACCGGGCCATGGAGGTCTCCGGTGTGCAGGCGGTGCGGGTGACCGTCGGCCGCCGCCGGGCCCGGGCCCGGGCCGTGGCGCACTTCCGGCCGCTGGACGAGGTCCGCGGCGACCTCGTCACTGTCCTGGAGGACGGCCTGCGGCAACTGGAGCTGACGCGTCCCCTGCGACTGGGCGTCGACGTCCGGCGTCCCAAGGGGAGGTGAGCGGGCGATGCGCACCGTCCGCGCGACCGTCAACCGGGTGCTGCTCGGGGTGGTCGGCCTGCTGCTGCTCGGCACCGGCGGGCTGGTCCTGCTGGGTGGCCTGGACCTGCCCGCCCGGTGGCACCTCGACCTGCCCGCCGGCTGGCCTTGGGCCAGTCCGGACGACGTTCTGCTCCCCGCGCGGCAACGCACCCGGTTCACCGACCGCGGCTGGTGGTGGCCGGTGGTCATCGGCGGGTTGGCGGTGCTGGTCCTGTTGCTGCTGTGGTGGCTGCTCGCCCAGGTGCGGCGGCGCCGGCTCGGCGCGGTGCTGGTCGACAGCGGCGACGGGGAGGGGGCGTTGGTGAACGGGCGGGCGTTGGAGGCCGTGCTCGTGGCCGAGACGGTGGCGGTGGACGGCGTCGACCGGGCGGCGATCGCCCTCACCGGCCGCCGCACCGAGCCCCGGGTACGCGCCCTGGTGGTGCTCGCCCCGCACGCCGACCCCGGGACCGTGGTGCTCCGGCTGGCCGACGGGGCGGTGGCCCACGCCCGCACCTCGGCGGGCCTGGACCGGCTGCCGACGGAGATCCGGCTACGGGCGGTGCGCCACCGGGCGGAACGGGTCAGCTAGGGGTACGGGGGTGGGGGCCGGGGTGGGGCGGTGGGCGGGTGCGGGTGGGGGCGCGGGGCTGCTGACCTGGGGGTTTCCCTGAGGTTCGAGGGTTTGCTCTGTCGAGCCTTGGGGCTTCCCGGCCGTCCTGAGGTTTTTCCCCGCCGCCCACCCCCCTTCGGGGGGTGGGCGGGTGAGGAGGGGGGAAGCGAGCGGAGCGGAGGTTCCGTCCCGCTCGCGGCCCGGTCCCCGGCGCCCGGTCCCCGGCGCCCGTGTGGCGCGTGTTCAGAAGCCCCGTCGGGCCCCGCCGTCCACGGGGATCATCACGCCGGTCAGGTAGGACGCGGCGGGGGACAGGAGGAAGGCGGCGGTGCGGCCGAACTCGTCGGGGTCGCCGTAGCGGCGCAGCGGGATGGTGGCGCAGTTGCGGTCCCGGGAGCCCTCGGGGTCGCCGGAGAGCGCGTCGAGCTGGGTCATCCGGTCGGTGGCGATCCGGCCGGGGAGGACGCCGACGACGCGGATGCCGCGCGGGCCCACCTCGTCCGCGAGGGACTTGGCGAAGCCGGCGAGGCCCGGGCGGAGGCCGTTGGAGATGGTCAGCCCGGCGATCGGCTCGTACACGGAGCCGGAGAGGACGAAGCCGATGGCGCCGCCCTCGCCCAGTTCGGCGGCGGCGGTGCGGGCGAACCGCACCGCTCCCAGGAACACCGTCTCGAAGGCGGTCTCCCACTGGTCGTCGGTGTTGTCGGCGGCGGTGCCCGGCGCCGGGCCGCCCACGCTGATGAGGACGCCGTCGAAGCCGCCGAAACGCTCCCGGGCGGCCGCCACCAGGCGGGCCGGGGCCGTCGGGTCGGCGTTGTCGGCGGCGCGGCCCAGGGCCCGTTCGCCCAGGGTGGCGGCCGCCTCGGCCGCGGCCTCCTCGGTGCGTCCGGTGATCACCACATTGGCGCCGTCGGCGACCAGGGCGCGGGCGGTGGCGAGGCCCAGGCCGCGGGTGGCGCCGGTGACGAGGTACGTCCGGTCGGTGAGTCCAAGATCCATGGCCCTAGTCTGCCCCCGCTCCGCGGTGCAGCGCGAAGGCGGTCCCCACCAGGCCGACGTGGCTGAACGCCTGCGGGAAGTTGCCCAACTGCCGTGCGGTGGCCGGGTCATACTCCTCGGACAGCAGCCCCACGTCGTTGCGCAGCGCCAACAGCCGCTCGAACAGTTTCCGGGCCTCCTCCCGGCGCCCGGTCAGCAACAGGGCGTCCGCCAGCCAGAACGAGCAGACCAGGAAGGTGCCCTCGTCGCCCGGCAGCCCGTCCACCGACTCGCCCTCGGTGCTGTAACGGCGTACCAGACCTCCGTGCGTCAGCTCGCGGCGCACCGTGTCGACGGTGGAGACCACCCGCGGGTCGTCCCCCGGGAGGAATCCGACCCGGGGGATGAGCAGCGTCGCGGCGTCCAGTTCCGTCGAGCCGTAGAACTGGGTGAAGGTGCCGCGTTCGGTGTCGTAGCCGTGGGCGCAGACCTCGCGGTGCACCTCGTCGCGCATCGCCCGCCAGCGGTCCAGGTCCCCGCTGAGCTCCTGTTGCCCCTCCAGCGCCCGGACCGCGCGGTCGGCCGCGACCCACGCCATGACCTTGGAGTGCACGAAGTGCCGGCGCGGGCCGCGGATCTCCCAGATGCCCTCGTCGGGGTCGCGCCAGGTGGACTCCAGGTAGTCCATCAGCGCCCGTTGGATGCTCCAGGCGTGCGACTCGGCCGGCAGTCCCGCGGTGCGCGCGACGTGGAACGAGTCGATCACCTCGCCGTAGACGTCGAGCTGCCGCTGTTCGACGGCGGCGTTGCCGATCCGCACCGGCAGCGAGTCCCGGTAGCCGGACAGCCACGGCACCTCGAACTCCGGCAGCCGCCGCTCCCCGGCCAGCCCGTACATGATCTGCAGGTCGTCGGGGGCGCCGGCGACCGCGCGCAGCAGCCAGTCCCGCCAGGCACCGGCCTCGTCGAGGTACCCGGCCGAGAGCAGGGAGTTCAGGGTCAGGCTGGCGTCGCGCAGCCAGCAGTAGCGGTAGTCCCAGTTGCGGACCCCGCCCGGCTCCTCGGGCAGCGAGGTGGTGGGGGCCGCGACGATCCCGCCGGTGGGCGCGTAGGTGAGCGCCTTGAGGGTGATCAGGGAACGGACCACCGCGGCGCGGTACGGGCCGTCGTAGCGGCACCGGGCGGACCACGCCTGCCAGTCCTCGGCGGTGTCCGCCAGCGCCTCGAACGGGTCGAGCTGCTCGGGCCGGGGCTCGTGCGAGGGATGCCAGGTCAGCACGAACGCGGCGCGTTCGCCGGCCGCGACGGCGAAGTCGGAGCGGGTGCTGAAGTCCTCGCCGTAGGTGGTGCTCGCGGACGGGGTGCGCAGCCACACGGAGTCCGGGCCGGCGACCGCGACCCGGCAGCCCTCGGTGGCGCGTACCCAGGGCACCACCCGCCCGTAGTCGAACCGCAGTCGCAGCACGCTCCGCATCTCGACCCGGCCGCGCAGTCCCTCGACCACCCGCACGACGTCGGGCATGTGGTCGCGCTGCGGCATGAAGTCGGTGACCCGGACGCTGCCCTCCTCGGTCTCCCAGACGGTGTCGAGGATCAGCGAGTCCCCGCGGTAGGCGCGTTGCGCGCGGGCGCCGGCGGCCCGTGGCGCCAGGGTCCAGTGGCCGTTGTCCTGGTCGCCGACGAGGGCGGCGAAGCAGGCGGGGGAGTCGAAGCGGGGCAGGCACAGCCAGTCGATGGAGCCGTTCCGGCCGACGAGCGCGGCGGTCTGCAGGTCGCCGATGAGCGCGTAGTCCTCGATGCGTGGGTGCACTCCGCGGCCTTTCCCGCGCGGCGGGCGGGTTAGTCGGGGGCGGCGGCCGTACGGGCTACCGGTTCCCCGTCGACGGCTCCGGTGGCTGCGGCGTCCGCGGCCTTACCGCCGTCGCCGTCATCGGGGTCCGCCGGCGCGGAAACCTGCCCGGCCTGTTCGGTTGGTTCCGGCTGCTCGGCCGCCGCTGTTTCCCGGGCCGCGGCGGTCAGCCGGTCGCGGCGCTCCCGACGCACCAGGACGACCCAGCCGACCGGCACCGCCGCCGCGAACAGCCACCACTGGACCGCGTACGCCATGTGCGGGCCGATGGAGTCGTGGTCCGGTTCGGGCACCAGCTCGGGGGAGTTGTCCTTGGTCTGGGGCGCGGTCTGCTCGATGTAGCCGCCGAGCATCGGTCGGCCCACCCGCTTCGCCTGCTGCCTGCTGTTGATCAGCATGACCTGGCGGGGCGGCAGGCCCTTGGTGTCCTTGATCCCGCTGACCGCGGTGGTCTCGTCGACCATCATCCGGCCGGTGACCGTGAGGGTCCCCGTGGGTGCGGCCGGGACGTGCGGGAACTTGGTGAGGTCGTCGCCGGCCGGGATCCAGCCGCGGTTGACGACGACGGCCTTGCCGTCGGCCAGGACCAGCGGCGTCAGGACGTAGTAGCCGATGGTCTGCTCGTCGGCGGCGGTGCGCTGGCGGACGACGACCTCGTGCGCGGTGTCGTACGTGCCGGTGGCGGTGACCCGGCGCCACATGTCGCCCTGCGGCAGCGTCCGGCCGACCGCGGCGAGCTCGGTCACCGGGACCGGGGTGGCGGCGAGGTTGCGCGCGATCTGCGCGTTCTGCGCGACCTTGTGCTGATGGCGGTGGAACTGCCAGAACCCCAGCTTGATCATGACGGGGATCAGGACGAGTCCCAGGAGGGTGAGGATCACCCACTGCCGGGTCAACAGGAAGCGGTACACGGCTGCGACGGTACCCCGCGTCCCTGGGAGCCCTGTCCTCGGGTCCCCCGCGGGGTGCACCCGAGGCCCGGCCGGGGCCGCGGAGCGCCGTCGTGCGCCCCGGTCCCCATCCGGTCAGACCCGGTCGACGATGCCCACCCGCCCCGCCGAGCGGGCGCAGTGCGCACCGCAGTACCAGCTCCCGTCGGCCTCCACGCCCTGCCCGATGACCTGCACCCGGCAGTGTTCGCAGATCGGTGCCATGCGGTGGATCGCGCAGGCGAAGCAGTCGAAGACGTGCACCGCGCCCTGCGCGTGCACCTCGAACGTCATGCCGTATTCGTTTCCGCAGACCTCACAACGTGCCATGCGCCACAGGGTGCGGGTGGGGCGGCTACTGAGCGAGGCGCTCGCGGGTGTGTTGGCCGGGCTTCACCCGGACGCCGACGCGGCCGGTGCCACGTCCCGCAGCAACTGCATGAAAGCCGCCTCGTCGATGACGGCCGTGCCGAACGCGGCGGCCTTGACCGTCTTGGAGGTGTGGGCGTCCGGGTCGTTGGTCACCAGCAGGCTGGTCAGGCGGGACACGCTCGTCGCGACGTGCAGTCCGGCCTCGATCGCCCGGTCCTCCAACAGGTCGCGGTCGACGGAGGTGTCTCCCGAGAAGGCGACCCGCATGCCCTGGACGAGCCGGCCGCCGGGCTCGTAGCGCCCCGGGTTGGGGTACGGGCAGGCCGGGCGCTTGCGGGCCGGCCGCCACGAGGTGGGGCGGTAGGACGAACCGGTGGGGTGCGCGCGGGGGGCGGGGGCGTCGGACCACTCCGTCAGGGGCTGGCAGGTCAGCAGCGGCAGTCGGACCTGCGCCCGCGCGGCCCGGTGCAGGCTGGGGCGGAACGCCTCGGCCAGCACCCGGGCGTCGTCCAGGGCGTGGTGGGCGCGTTCCTGCACGACGCCGAAGTGGGCGGCCAGGGACTCCAGCTTGTGGTTGGGCAGCGGCAGGCCCAGTTCCTTGGAGAGCGCGATGGTGCACAGCCGTTGGCGCACGGGGGCGACGGCCGCGGCGCGGGCGTACTCCCGGGCCAGCATCGACCAGTCGAACATGGCGTTGTGCGCGACCAGCACCCGGTCCGCCAGCCGGGCCGACAGCTCCGGCACGACCTCCGGGAAGAGCGGCGCGTCGGCCAGTACCTCGCTCGTCAGACCGTGGATCCAGACCGGGCCGGGGTCGCGCTGCGGATTGACGAGGGTGTACCAGGAGTCCTGGAACTCGCCGTGGGCGTCGAGTTGGTAGACGGCGGCGGAGATGATCCGGTCGTCGCGGGCCAGGCCGGTGGTCTCGACGTCGACCACCGCGTATCCCCGGGGGTACCCGGCCGGCCAATCGGCCGGCGGCGTCTGCGGGCCCGGCTGCCGGCCGATCTTCGGCGCGATCGAGGGGGCGGCTGCGCTGCGGTCTTCGAGCATGGTCATTGAGGATACGGGCCGGGACCGACAGCCACCGCATCGCCGGGGGCGCGTCCGGTCCGGACGCCGCGCGCCGTCGGGGCCGGGCGGCGCGCCGGCCCGCCGCCGGGCGGCCCGTACATGCCGTGGTTATGTTCCGCTTCGTCCGGGTTTGAGGAGGGAGTCGACCAACGCCTCCAGGGAGACCAGGAAGAGGCGTTCGGCGTCGGCCGGGGCGGCCAGGGCACGGGCCAGGGCCGGATCCCGGCCGGCCGTCGGGGCGTCCCACAGCTCGCGCTCGCTGGGGTGCTGTGCGGGGGAGCGGGCGCGGTTGCGCTCCACCAGGACCGAGCCGACGACCAGGAACTGCACGGCGCGCACCGCCTCGGCGGCCAGTTCGCCGCGCAGCCCGGCCGCGTGCACCTCGTGGACCAGGGCCTGTTGGGCCGGCAGGAACATCCGCTCGGTCAGCCCGCGTTCGTGCACCATCGCGATCAGGTGCGGGCGCTCGCCCAGCGCGGTGCGCAACGCGCGGGCCACCGAGGTGATGCGCGTCCGGGGCGTGTCCCCGGTGGGCCGGATCTCGCCCATCTCCTGGAGGGTGTGGGCCACCAGCGCGTCCAGGAGGGACTCGCGGTTGCCGACGTGCCAGTAGATGGAGGTGACGGCGGTGCCGAGCTCGGTGGCGAGCCGGCGCATGGTCAGGGCCGCCGGCCCGTGCGTCCGGACCAGCCGGGCGGCCGCCGCCAGCACTTCCTCACCGGTCAGCGCGGTACGTGTCATGGCCCCCACTATCGCCCAACTCCGTTTGTCGCATGCCTCTTTACCCTTCATCGGCGGCGGTGTAACTGTGTTACAGACGTCGCGCACGACCCCCGCGCGTCACGTCGACGAAGGGTGGTACGCCATGGCACGCATGCGTTACGGAGCCCGCACCGACGCGGAGATCGCCGCGACCCGGACCGCCGGCGCCCGGCTCCCCGACATCTGGTCCACCGGCGTGGTGGCCCTGTGGGAAACCGACCCGGAGGCGGTCGCGGCCGTTCTCCCGCCGCCGCTCGCCCCCACCGGCCGCCCGCTGGTCCGGGCCACCATCAGCTCCGTCAACCTGCCCGGCTATCCGCTGGGCGCCGGGTCGGTCGCGGTCGCGGCCGCCCACGACGGCACCGAGGGCTGGTACCCGCTGGTGATGCCGATGACCCACGAGCGGGCGCTGACCGGCGGCCGCGAGGTCTTCGGCGAGCCCAAGAAGCTGGGCGAGGTCACCGTCGCCCGGGACGGCCTGACCGTGCGCGCCGCGCTCGCCCGGCACGGCATCGCCTTCGTCGAGGTGCGCGGCGCGGTCAGCGGCCCGCTGCCGCTCCCGGAGCCGGAGGCGCGGACCGACTTCTACTTCAAGTTCCTGCCGGCGGTGGACGGTTCGGGCTTCGACGGCGACCCGCTCCTGGTGCACTGCCGGCGCACCGAGAAGGTCCGCCGCCTGGAGCGGATCACCGGCGACGTGGTGCTGCGCGAGTCGATGTACGACCCGGTCGCCGACCTCCCGGTGCACACCCTCCTCGGGATCACCCTCGGCGAGAAGACCTCCGACCAGAGAGGCGAGGTCGTCGCACGGGTCCGGGCCGAGGACCTGCTGCCCTACGTCCACCAGCGCTACGACGACCCCGGGCAGGTCCACGACGCCCCACCGGAAGGGAGCGCCTGATGGAACTGCGGGCCGGGCAGGTCGCGGTGGTCACCGGGGCCGCGAGCGGCATCGGCCGGGCGCTGGCCGGCCGCTTCGCCGCCGAGGGGCTGAAGGTCGTCCTCGCCGACGTCGAGGAGGCGCCGCTGCGGGCCGCCGCCGAGGAACTGGCCGCGGACGGAGCCGAGTTGCTGGTCCGCACCGTGGACGTCGGTGTCCGGGCGGACGTCGAGGCGCTGGCCGGTGCCGCCTACGAGACCTTCGGCGCCGTCCACGTGCTGTGCAACAACGCCGGGGTGGGCTCCGGCGCCGAGGGCCGGATGTGGGAGCACGACCCCGCCGACTGGCGGTGGGCGTTCGAGGTCAACGTCTGGGGCGTCTTCCACGGCGTCCAGTGCTTCCTGCCCCGGATGCTGGCCTCCGGGGAGCCCGGCCACGTCGTCAACACCTCGTCCACCGACGGCGGGATCGCGCCGCTGCCCACCGCCTCGGTCTACGCCGTCACCAAGGCCGCCGTCGTGACGCTCACCGAATCGCTGTACGCGCACCTGGCGGCCGAGGGCGCGCCCATCGGGGCGTCGGTGCTCTTCCCCGGACCGCACATGCTCCGCACCGGCCTGTGGGAGTCGCACCGCAACCGGCCCGCGCGGCACGCCAAGTCCCGGCCCCGCAGGACGCCGTACCGCAGCCTCGCCGAGTGGGAGGCGGCCGTGCGGGCGGCCGGGCAGGAGGTGGCCTTCACGCCCGTGGAGGCCGTCGCCGAACAGGTCGTCGACGGCATCCGGGCCGGCCGCTTCTGGATGCTGCCGCCCAGCGACCACACCGACGCACAGATCCGGGCGCGCTCGCGGTCCCAACTCGACCGCGCCGCCCCCACGTACCTGGAGCACTTCATCCTCGACGACGAGTGAGGGACCGCCATGAGCGACCCGTACCAGGGCACCACCACGGCACACCGCGCCCCGCACGACGGCCCCCCGGCCGACCCCGACCCCCGGGACCCGTACCTGATCGTCTCCTCCGACTGCCACGCCGGACTGCCCACCGAGGAGTACCGCCCCTACCTGGAGCGCCGCTTCCACCGGGCCTTCGACGACTTCCTCGCCGGCCGGGACGCCCGGCGCGCGGCCATGACCCGGCTCGGCGTCCGCAACGAGACCTTCGCCACCCAGTGGTTCGAGGAGCACCAGGAAGGGCTGCGCGGCGGCTGGGACCCGGCGCAACGCGCCAAGGAACTCGACGGCGACGGGGTGGCCGCCGAGGTCGTCTTCCCGGACGCCGACGCCGTGGACAGCTCGACCGCCGCGCCCTTCGGCGTCGGCCTGGGCCTGACCGGTGACCAGGACCCGGAGCTGGGCATGGCCGGCGCCCGGGCCCACAACCGCTGGCTCGCGGAGTTCTGCGCCACCGATCCCGAACGCCACTGCGGCGTCGCGCTGTTACCCGTCACCGGCGAGGTCGACACCGTCGTCGCCGAGGTCCACCGGGCCCGCGCCGACGGGCTGGGGGCCTTGATGGTGCCCGCCATGTGGGGCGCCGGCGCGCCCTACCACGACCGGCGCTACGACCCGGTGTGGGCCGCCGCGGCCGAGGCCGGCATGCCGGTCGTCACGCACTCCGGCGCCGCGCCGCGCGAGGAGTACGGCGACCACCTCGGCATCTTCGTCACCGAGGTGACCTGGTGGCCGGCCCGCCCGCTGTGGTTCCTGCTCTGGTCCGGGGTCTTCGAGCGCCACCCCGGCCTCAGGTTCGGCGTCGCCGAGTCCGGCTGCTGGTGGCTGCCGAACCTGCTGTGGTTCATGGACCGGCTCTACCTGGGCGCGCACGGCGGCAAGAAGCTGTCCCCGTTCGCCGGGCTGCGCCGCCCCCCGCACGAGTACCTCGACCGCAACGTCTTCGTCTGCGCCACCAACACCAAACGCCGCGAACTGGCCCAGCGCTACGAGATCGGCGTCGACAACATCCTGTGGGGCAGCGACTTCCCGCACCCGGAGGGCACCTGGCCGCGCACCCGGGAGTGGCTGGCGAACACCTTCCACGACATCCCCGTGACCGAGACCCGGCGCATCCTCGGCACCTCCGCCGTCGAGGTGTTCGGCTTCGACCCGGACCGGCTCGCCCCGCACGCCCGCCGCATCGGCCCCACCCCGGCGGAACTCGGCCAACCGGCCGACCAGAGCGCGGTCGAGGCGGCCTGGCGCCCCGCCCGCGAGACCGGCCGCCACTGGCTGACCGGACAGGACTTCCCGCACGTGGGGGTGACCCGTGCCTGACCCCGCCGCCGCGACCGGCGCCACCGCCGACGCGCCCCGCTACACCGTCATCTCCGCCGACTGCCACGCCGGCGCCGACCTCCTCGACTACCGGTCCTACCTCCCGGCCCGCCACCACGAGGAGTTCGACGCCTGGGCCGCCACCTACGTCAACCCGCACGAGGACCTGCTCGCCGACACCGCCGACCGCAACTGGAACTCCGCCCGCCGCCTGGCCGAGCAGGAGGCCGACGGCATCGTCGCCGAGGTCGTCTTCCCCAACACCATCCCGCCGTTCTTCCCCAGCGCGTCCCTGATGGCACCGGCACCCACCGGCACCGACTTCGACCTGCGCTGGGCCGGGCTGCGCGCCCACAACCGGTGGCTCGCGGACTTCTGCGCCGAGGCCCCCGGGCGCCGCGCGGGCGTCGCCCAGATCCTCCTCAACGACGTGGCGGAGGCGGTCCGCGAGGTCCGGCGGACCAAGGAGGCCGGCCTGACCGGCGGCATCATGCTCCCCGGCACCCCACCCGGATCGGGCCTGCCGGAACTCCACTCCCCGTACTACGACCCGCTGTGGGCGGTCTGCGCCGAGCTCGGCGTCCCCGTCAACCACCACGCCGGTTCGGCCTCCCCGCCGCTCGGCGACGAACCGGCCGCCCGGGCGGTGTTCATGGTCGAGACGACCTGGTTCTCCCATCGCGCCCTGTGGCACCTGATCTTCGGCGGGGTCTTCACCCGCCACCCGGGGCTGACCCTCGTCCTCACCGAGCAGGGCTCCGGCTGGATCCCCGGCGTCCTGGACATGCTGGACTACTACCACGGCCGCCTGGTCGCCGCCGGGGCCCGCGCCGACACCGCGGAATCCCGCTTCGGCGCCGGCCTGGCCGCCTCCCTGGACCGCACCCCCACCGAGATCTGGCGCGCCAACTGCTATGTCGGCGCCAGCTTCATGCGCCCCCACGAGGTCCCGCTGCGCCACCGGATCGGCCTCGACAAGATCATGTGGGGCAGCGACTACCCCCACGACGAGGGCACTCACCCGTACTCCCGGCAGGGCCTGCGCGCCGCCTACGCCGGTGTCCCGCCCGCCGAGGTCGCCGCCATGGTCGGCGGCAACGCGGCTCGCGTCTACGGCTTCGACCCCACCGCGCTGGCCCGGGTCGCCGCCCGCTGCGGCCCGACCACCGCCGAACTCGCCGAACCCCTCACCGCACCCCCGCCCGACGCCACCAGCCCGGCCTTCGCGCCGGGGGCCTCGGTACGGATCTGGTGAGGCCCCGGCCGCGCGGCATCCGCCACCCCCGGTGGGTGCCGCGCGACCGCCCGGGGCTACCGCCGGTACGTCCGCGCCCCGAAGCTGACGCCACGTCTTACATACTTCTCAGTAACAACCTCTAGCGGGACGCCCGTCGGCGCCTTTATGGTGCGGGGCATGCCGCACCTGCCCGATGTCGTGTTGTGGTCCGTACCCGCCTTCGTCCTGCTCACCGTCGTGGAGATGGTGAGCTACCGCCTGCACCCCGACGACGACGCCGAGGGCTACACGGCGAAGGACGCCGCCACCAGCGTCGGCATGGGGCTGGGCAGCCTGGTCTTCGACGCGCTGTGGAAGATCCCGATCGTGGCGATCTACGCCGCGGTCTACGAACTGACCCCGCTGCGCCTGCCCGTCCTGTGGTGGACGCTGCTCCTGATGCTGCTCGCCCAGGACTTCTTCTACTACTGGTCGCACCGCGGCCACCACGTCATCCGGGTCCTGTGGGCCTGCCACGTGGTCCACCACTCCAGCGAGAAGTTCAACCTCACCACCGCACTGCGGCAGCCCTGGACGACGTGGACGGTCTGGCCGTTCTACGTGCCGCTGGTCGCGCTCGGCGTGCACCCGGCCGTGATCGCCTTCACCTCCGGCGCCAACCTCGTCTACCAGTTCTGGGTCCACACCGAGCGGATCGGCACCCTGCCCCGCCCTCTTGAGTTCGCGTTCAACACGCCCTCCCACCACCGCGTCCACCACGCCTCCCAAGGCGGCTACCTGGACCGCAACTTCGGCGGGATCCTGATTGTCTGGGACCGGATGTTCGGCTCGTTCGTCCCCGAGACCGAGCGGCCCGTCTACGGCCTCACCAAGAACATCAACACCTTCAACCCGCTGCGGGTCGCCACCCACGAGTACGCCGCCATCGCCCGCGACATCCGGGCCGCCGAGAGCTGGAGCGAGCGCGTCGGGCGGGTGTTCCGCGGACCGGGCTGGCAGCCGGCCCGGGTCCGGGCCGCACTGGCCGCCGAAGCCGCCGAAGCCGCCGAAGCCGCCACCGCGGCCGAGCGGGCCGGTGAGCCGGCCGGCGCGCGCCCGGCCGCGGACCGCGCCGGTGCCGCCGCGCCCGCCGTGGGGGAGCCCGCCGCGTGAGGGCGCCCGCGCCCCGGCCCCGCGCCGCCCGGGCCCTGCTGCTGGTCTTCGCCGTCCTGGGCGCCGGCCACCTCGCCGCCCTGGTGGCGCACGCCGGCGCCGCGCCCGGCAGCGGCCCCGCGGCCCTGGCCGACACCGTCGTGCACCTCACCAAACCGGCCCTGATGCCGCTGCTCGCCGCCCACGTCCTGCTGCGCGGCGGACCGCCGCTGCTCGCCGGGGCGCTGCTGTTCGGCTGCGGCGGCGACACCTTCCTCCAGATCGGCGGCGGCACCGCGTTCCTCGTCGGCATGGCGTCGTTCGCCGCCGGCCACCTCTGCTACCTGGTGCTGTTCGCCCGGCACGGCCGCCGGGGACGCGCCGGCGGGCCCGCCGCGGGCACCGGACGGCGCCGGGCGCGCACCGCCGGCGCCGCCGGGCTGTACGCGGCGGCCCTGGTCGTCACCGTGGTCCTGCTGTGGCCGGACCTCCCCGCCGACCTGCGGATCCCGGTCGCCGGATACAGCCTGCTGCTCACCGTGATGGCGTTCGGCGCGCTCCGGACGGCCCCCTGGGCCGCCGTCGGCGGGCTGCTCTTCCTGCTCTCCGACTCCCTGATCGCCGGCGGCATCGCCCGGTGGCCGCAGCTGCCCGCCCCGCAGTTCTGGATCATGCTCACCTACACGGCCGCCCAATGCGCCCTCACCATCGGGGTGTTGGCGGCCGCGGCCGGCCCGCGGGACCCGGTCTCCCCGGTGCCGCGCCCGGCGGTCGCGTACCGTGCCCCTTGAGTCTCCCCCCGGGGGAGACCCGAAGGTGGGGGCATGTACGAGGACGGCACGGAACTGCTGTCGATCGGCGCCCTGTCGCGCCTGACCGGCGTCTCCGTCAAGACCATCAGGAATTGGTCGGACCAGGACCTGCTGCCGCCCGCCGCCCGCACCCCCGCGGGCTACCGCCTCTACGGACCGGACGCCCCGGCCCGCCTGGAGATCGTGCGCAGCCTGCGCGACCTGGGCGTCGGCACCGCCGCGATCCGCGCCGTCCTGCACCGCGAACGCACCCTCGCCGACACGGCGGAGCGCTCGGCGGACGTCCTGGACGCGCAGATCGCCGCGCTGCGCTCCCGGCGCGCCGTCCTGCGGGCCGTGGCCGCGCGGGGCAGCACCGCAGAGGAACTCCCCGGGATGACCCGACTCGCCCGCCTGTCCGCCGAGGAACGCCGCCGGATCCTCGCCGCGTTCGTCGACGACGCCCTGGACGGCGTCCCCGCGCCCGCCTATCGCAGCGGCCTGCTGGCCGCCACCCCCGACCTGCCCGACGACCCCACCCCCGAGCAGCTGCACGCCTGGATCGAGTTGGCCGACCTGGTCCGCGACCCCGAACTCCGCGCCGCCCTGCGCCGGTTGGCCGCCTACAGCGCCCGCAGCGCGCCACCCGCCGACGGTGACCCGGCGGCGGACGCCGACGCCGCCCGGCGCGTCGCCACCTTGATGCGCACCCTCGCCGAGTCCGCCGTCGCGGACGGCATCGCCCCGGACTCGCCGGCCGCCGCACCGCTCGTCGCCGAACTGGTGGCCGCCTGGCTCCCCACCCAGGCCGGCACCCCGGACCCGCCCGCCGAGGACGGCCCGGCCGCCCGGACCCGGCTGCTGGAACAGCTCCGGACCGCCGCCGAACCGCTCGTCGAGCGCTACTGGCGGCTGCTGTGTACCGCCACCGGCCGCCCCGCCCCGCCGCGTTGGGACACCGCCGGCACCTGGACCGCCGCCGCCCTGCGCGCCCACCGCACCCCCGTGCGGGTGGACCGCACCGCCTTCGTCGCCCCCGACCCGGAGCGGGTGCTGTACGCCTACGAGCGGGTCGCCCGGGCCGTCGGCGCACTGGTCGAGGGCGTCCGCCCCGCGGACCTCGCCCGCCCCACCCCGTGCGCCGACTGGACCGTCCGGCAGCTGCTCGACCACCTGGTGTGGGAGAGCCTGATGGTCACCTCGATCGCCGAGGGGGCGCCGCGCACCGACCACACCGCCGACCACGTGGGCCACGACCCCCGCGCCGCCTTCGAGGACGCCACGACCGCCGCGCTCGCCGCCTTCCGCGGCAGCGGCATGCTCGCCCGCACCTTCGGCCCCTACGAGGCGCCCGGCGCCCTGCTCGTCCAACAGGTGGTGGTCGAACTCCTCGCCCACGGCTGGGACTTGGCGCGGGCTCTGGGCGCCCCGACCGGGCTGGCCCCGGAGGTCGCCGAGGAGACCCTGGCGGCGGCGCACCGGATGTACGGGGCCGCACCGCGCACCGAGGGCGGCTCGTTCGCGCCGCGGTGCCCCGCCCCGCCCGGCGCCACCGCGGCGGACCGGCTCGCGGCGTTTCTGGGGCGCACGGTGTGACCGGCGGGCGGGCGGGGCGGGGCGACGGGCGGGGCGGGAGGCGGTCCCGGCGGCTACTGCACCGCCTTCAGCGCGTTGACGATCCCGTAGCCGAAGTGGCTGTTGACCCGCGGGGTGCCGGTGCAGGTGGCGTCACCCGCCGGGCACCCGGGGTTGTCGGCCTGCTGCTTGAGCAGCCACTGGATCTCCTGCGCGCTGGCCTTCGGGTGGGTGCTCTTCAGGAGCGCCGCGACGCCCGCGACGTGCGGGGAGGCCATCGACGTGCCGGCGTAGAAGGCCCAGTCGCCACCGGGGATGGTGGAGAGCACGTTGCCGTTCTTGGCCGGCAGGTCCGGCACCTGCTTGGTGTCGCCGCCGGGCGCGGCCACGTCGACCTGTCCCAGGCCGTAGTTGGAGTAGCCGGACTTCAGGCGGTGCGATCCGGTCGCCGCGACCGTCACCGTCCCGGGCAGCTGGGTCGGCACGTCCCAGCAGGTCTTGGGGCTGAGGGTGCGGTTGACCGGCGTGGAGTCGTTGGGGCTGCCGGTGTCGGTGAGCTTGTCGGCCGCGAGGTCGGCGTTGGCGTTGCCCGCCGCCGCGACGTTGACCACGCCCTTGTCCTGCGCGTACTTCGCCGCCCGGCCGACCGCGTCAACGATGGCCGCCTGATCGGCGTCGTCCTTGCAGTTGAACATCCACGGGTCCACGTAATAGCTGTTGTTGGTGACCTGGATGCCGTGGTCGGCCGCGAAGACGAAGGCGCACACCACGCTCTCCGCGTAGAACAGGCTGGTCTTGGGCTCGCTCACCTTGATGGCGGAGACCTTCACGCCCGGTGCGACGCCGGCCACGCCGATGCCGTTGCGGGCCGCGGCGATGGTGCCCGCCACGTGCGTGCCGTGGGCGTCCTCGACCGGGTCGTAGGGCCGCCAGGCCCCCGGTGAGGTGTCGGGGACCCCGCCCACGCAGTTGGCCGACTGCCGGGCGGAGAAGTTCGGTTTGAGGTCCGGGTGGGTGTCGTCCACGCCGGTGTCGATGACCCCGACGGTCACCTTGCGGCTGCCCGGGTTCACCTTCGCGGCCCGGTCGGCCCCGATGGCGGGGATGTCCCACTGGAGCGGCTCCAGCGGCTCCTCGCCGGTGGCCTTCGCGGTCCGTTGCGCCGCCGCGAGCTGGGCCGCGGTGATCTTCTGCGGCCTGCCGACGTCGGTGGTGCCGGACTGCTTGAGCGGCGCGGTGCGGGTCGCGCCCGCCGACTGCACGCCGGGCACGGTCCGCAGGGTGGCGGCGAACCGGGGGTTGGCCGCATGGGCGACGATCACGCCTATCCGCTCGTGGGCGGTGATCACCTTGCCGCCGGCCCGGTCGATGGCCCGCTCGACTGCGTCGACCGTGGCGTGGCCGGGGGCGGTGTTCACGACGTACGACAGCAGCGGGCCGCTGTCCGGTGGCGCGGCGCCGGCCGCGTCCGGGAGGAACCCGGTCGTGGCGGTCAGCGCCAGCCCGAGCGGGACGGCCAGGGCCCGCAGGCGTCTGTTCCGGGGATGTGCAAGGGGACGTGCCATGGGTACTCCACCTCATCCGTCGGACCGCCCGTGCGCGGGGCGCGCACGGGCGGGTGCATGACAGGTGAAGCTATCGGCGATCACCGACGCACAGCAATGGAATGCAGGGAAAACCTCATAGGAGCGGCAAATTGACGGGCAATCAGACGTCGCTTCGGGTATGGGCGCGTGCCGGAGCGGGTCCGTACGCTCAGTCCCGCCGCCCCGCTCCGTCGCGCGGCCGCAGGGTGCCCATGCTCAGCGGCGGCAGCGGGATCCGCGGGCCGTACCAGCGCCGGGCGTCCGCCCCCGGGCGCGGCCGCGACGGGGCGGCGGCGATCGGCGCGGACAGGGGGACGCTGCCGTACGGGCGCCGACGCGGGGCGTGCGCAGGCGGGTCCTGCGGGGGCGGCGGGGTCATGACCGGCTAACGAAGCGTCGCCCGACCGGTGGCGGCCGGTGCGCCCATTCCCCCGATTTCTTCAGGATTTCAACCATCCATCGTCTGTCGCATCGGGTCCGACCGCCCTACGATGCGTGATCCACGTCACTTATCCAGGGCTTATCGTCGGCCCCGCACCAGCTCACCGAGCGTCAGGAGACCCGTGATCACCGCACCCAACGCCGACCCGGGACAGCACGACCCGCCCGACTACCGACAGGTCCAGTCGAGCCCGGAGTTCGCCGAACTCCGCAGCGCCCACCGCTCGTTCGCCTTCCCGCTCACCCTCGCCTTCATCCTCTGGTACCTCGGCTACGTGCTGCTGTCGAGCTACGCCGGCGCCTTCATGGCCACCAAGGTCGCGGGCCACCTCAACGTCGCCTTCGTCCTCGGCATCGCCCAGTTCGCCACCACCTTCCTGATCGCCTGGTGGTACTCCCGGCACGCCGCCGCCCGGCTCGACCCCCGGGCCGAGGCCATCAAGGCCCGCCTGGAGGGCACCGCCGCCACCCCGCCGGCCCCGGTCCGCGCGGCCGACGCCCCCAAGGACGCCCCCAAGGACGCCCCCAAGGACGCCCCCAAGGACGGCCCCGAGCAGGCCGGCGTGCAGGAGGCCGGCGCATGAACCTCACCCAGCACCTCGCCGCCGGCGGCGCCGGCGAGCACCGCACCCTGATCGTCACCCTCTTCGCCGTCTTCGTCGCCGCCACCCTCGGCCTCACCGTCTGGGCCGGCCGGCAGACCAAGGGCGCGGACGACTTCTACGCCGGCGGACGGCAGTTCAGCGGCTTCCAGAACGGCCTGGCCATCTCCGGCGACTACATGTCCGCCGCGTCCTTCCTCGGCATCGCCGGCGCCATCGCCCTCTTCGGCTACGACGGCTTCCTCTACTCCATCGGCTTCCTCGTCGCCTGGCTCGTCGCGCTCCTCCTGGTCGCCGAACCCCTGCGCAACTCCGGCCGCTTCACCATGGGCGACGTCCTCGCCTACCGGATGCGCCAACGCCCCGTCCGGACCGCCGCAGGCACCTCCACCATCGTCGTGTCGATCTTCTACCTGCTCGCGCAGATGGCCGGCGCCGGCGCCCTGGTGACCCTGCTCCTGGGCATCACCAGCGAAGCGGGCAAGATCCTCGTCGTCGTCCTGGTCGGCATCGTGATGATCCTCTACGTCACCATCGGCGGCATGAAGGGCACCACCTGGGTCCAGATGGTCAAGGCGGTCCTCCTGATCGCCGGCACCCTGCTGATCACCTTCCTGGTGGCGTGGCGGTTCCACTTCAACCTCTCCGCCCTGCTCGGCGCCGCCGCCGAGAACAGCGGCAAGGGCTCCGCCTTCCTGGAACCGGGCCTCAAGTACGGCGCCACCGCCACCTCGAAGATCGACTTCATCTCGCTCGGCCTCGCCCTCGTCCTGGGCACCGCCGGCCTGCCGCACATCCTCATCCGCTTCTACACGGTCCCCACCGCCAAGGCCGCCCGGAAGTCGGTGAACTGGGCGATCGGCATCATCGGCGTCTTCTACCTGATGACCCTGGCCCTCGGCTTCGGCGCCGCGGCCCTCCTGAAGCCGGCCACCATCACCGCCTCCAACAAGGCGGGCAACACCGCCGCCCCGCTGCTCGCCCAGGAGATCGGCGGCGGCGCGGGCTCCACCGGCGGCGCCATCCTGCTCGCCGTCATCTCCGCCGTCGCCTTCGCCACCATCCTCGCGGTGGTCGCCGGCCTCACCCTCGCCTCGTCCTCCTCCTTCGCCCACGACCTCTACGTCAACGTCCTGCGCAAGGGGCGGGCCACCGAGAAGGAAGAGGTCGGCGCGGCCCGCTGGGCGACCGTCGGCATCGGCGCGATCGCCATCGTCCTCGGCGTCTTCGCCCGCAGCCTGAACGTCGCCGGCCTGGTGGCGCTCGCCTTCGCGGTCGCCGCCTCCGCCAACCTCCCCACCCTCCTCTACAGCCTCTTCTGGAAGCGCTTCACCACCCAGGGCGCCCTCTGGTCCATCTACGGCGGCCTGCTCTCCTCCGTCCTCCTCGTCCTCTTCTCGCCCGTCGTCTCCGGCAAGGAGACCTCGATGTTCCCCGGCGCCGACTTCGCGGTGTTCCCCCTGGAGAATCCGGGCCTGATCTCCATCCCCCTGGGCTTCCTGCTCGGCTGGCTCGGCTCCCTCCTCTCCCGGGAGGCACCGGACGCCGCCAAGTACGCCGAACTGGAGGTCCGCTCCCTGACCGGCACCGGCGCGCACTGAGTCGTCCGTACAGGGCACGGGTGGGGTGGCATCGTAGAGAACTACGACGCCACCCCGCCCACCTCGTGCTTCTCACGTCTCCTCACCGTCGTACCCATCGCGTAGTCTCGAAGGCGTACTGATCGACGGACCGAGCCGGACACTCGGGGAGGGGGCCAGATGCTCATCGACACCTACGGCCGCGTGGCCACCGACCTGCGGGTCTCACTGACCGACCGGTGCAACCTGCGCTGCACCTACTGCATGCCCGAAGAGGGCCTGCAGTGGCTGGCCAAGCCCGACCTGCTGACCGACGACGAGATCGTCCGGCTGATCGACATCGCCGTGCGCGACCTCGGCGTCGAAGAGGTCCGCTTCACCGGCGGCGAGCCCCTGCTCCGCCCCGGCCTGGTCGGCATCGTCGAGCGGGTCGCCGCCCTCGCGCCGCGCCCCCGGATGTCACTGACCACCAACGGCATCGGCCTGGCACGCACCGCCACCGCCCTCCAGGCCGCCGGCCTGGACCGGGTCAACGTCTCCCTCGACACCCTCCGGCCCGACGTCTTCCAGGCCCTGACCCGCCGCAAGCGGCACGACGACGTCCTCAAGGGCCTCGAAGCCGCCCGCGCCGCCGGCCTCACCCCGGTCAAGGTCAACGCCGTCCTGATGCCCGGCCTCAACGACGACGAGGCCCCCGACCTCCTGGCCTGGGCCGTCGAGAACGACTACGAGCTGCGCTTCATCGAGCAGATGCCGCTGGACGCCCAACACGGCTGGAAGCGCGACGGAATGATCACCGCCGGCGACATCCTGACCTCGCTGCGCACCCGCTTCACCCTCACCCCCGAGGGCCAGGACGAGCGCGGCTCCGCCCCCGCCGAGCGCTGGATCGTCGACGGCGGCCCGCACCGTGTCGGCGTGATCGCCTCGGTGACCCGCCCGTTCTGCCGCGCCTGCGACCGCACCCGGCTCACCGCCGACGGCCAGGTCCGCACCTGCCTCTTCGCCACCGAGGAGTCCGACCTGCGCGGCGCCCTGCGCTCCGGCGCCCCCGACGCCGAGATAGCCCGCCTCTGGAAGCTGGCCATGTGGGGCAAGAAGGCGGGATCCGGCCTCGACGACCCCACCTTCCTCCAACCGGACCGCCCCATGTCAGCCATCGGAGGCTGACCGAACCCGCTCCCATTCCGCCAGCGTCACCACGTCCTTGAGGAACCCGCGCACGGCGAGGAACTGCGACAGGTGCTCCCGATGCTCCTCACACGCCAACCACGTCTTGCGCCGGTCCGGGGTGTGCAGCTTCGGGTTGTTCCAGGCCAGCACCCACACCGCGTCGGCACGGCAGCCCTTGGCCGAGCAGATGAGGGAATTCTCTGAAGTGTTCGGGGAGTTCACGCCTCAACCCTACGTCCCGCCGCGCGCCGCACCGGGGCCGCTCTCCAGGGGCGTCGCGCCGTGCGGACATGACGACGCCGGGCAGCCACGGGGGGAGCCGCCCGGCGTCGGTCCGTCGCTCCGACGGGGGATGCGGAGCGCGTACGCAGTATGTCATGGGGAATGGTGCATGGCGCAGCGGAACCGCATGATTGATCTGAGCTTTTCTTGAGCTTTGCTGAGCAAGCGCCGCCAGCGAAGCTCAGTCCCGCTCCTCGCGCGACGACGAAGACCCCTCCGCCGGACGTTCCGCAACGGATTCCGCGGGCTCCGCCGGCAGCGCCCGCCGTACGGGCTTGACGAACGTCGACGGCAGCGAAGGGACGTTCTCCCGACCGGCGTTGGCGATGACCACCGCGACGTACGGAAGCCCCATGCCGATCACGAGCGTTGCAATGGCAACCGGTCGCTCGATGTTCCACAGCACGGCCGTGAGCACCACGGCCAGGGTCCGCACCGCCATCGAGATCACGTACCGCCGCTGGCGCCCGCGCACGTCCTCGGTCAGCCCCTGGCGCGCTCCCGTGATCCGGAAGGTTTCGCCGCCACCGCTGTGCTTCCGCATCACGTTCCACCACCTGCTCCGTCGTGCCGGATTCTCCCCGCATTCCGGTCAGATCCCACGGTACGCCGCCCTTCCCGGCCCTACGAGACCGGGTCACGTCGTCGGCGGACCGCCTCGTACCCCGGATGACGTAGCCGCCCGCCGGGCTCCTGCGAGGAGCACGACGAGCGGCCCCGGCCGACGGCCGGCACGGACCGGGAGGGCTAGCGCCCGGTGAGCTGCGCCAGCTTGCGGCCGGCCTTCAAGTAGGCGACGCCCTTGGTGCCGGACAGCTTCTCCGCCAGGACCTCGGCCAGCGGCCGCACCGCGTCGGCCTCGGCGAGCACCACCGTCGACTGGCCGGAGTCGCCCTCGCTCACCAGCCGCAGCGCGTTCTGCTTCGCCAGCCGCCGCGCCGCCGAGGCGCTCGGAGTGAACTCCAGCACCGTCGTCAGCACCGCCGCGACCGGCAGCTCCCCGTGCTCCGCGACGTCCACGACCGGCAGCGACTCCACGTCCGCGAACGACTTCTTGGAGAACTGGGCCACGAAACCGGCCCGCGCCGCCATCGCCGCGTCCAGCCCGTAGAGCGCCGCCACGACCTCACCCGCGAGGACCTTCTTGAGGTCCATCGGGTGCATCGACCGCTCGGCGATCCGGCCCAGGGCCAGGGTGATCTCCTCGTCGGTCCACTCGGTCCACGCCTTGAGGTACGGCTCCATCAGGCGGTCCGGCACCGACATGATCTTGCCGAAGACGTCGTCGGCGGGCGCGCTCAGCCCGACGTAATTGCCCTTGGACTTGGACATCTTGGCGCCGCTGCCGTCCGTGCCCTCGATCAGCGGCATGGTCACCACCAGCTGCGGCCGCTGCCCGCGCAGCTCCATCAGCTTGCGGCCCATCTGGAGGTTGAGCAGCTGGTCGGAGCCGCCGAGCTCGACGTCGCAGCCCAGCGCCACCGAGTCCAGCCCCTGCGCGATCGGGTACAGCAGCTCGGTCATGGTCAGACCCGAGCCGGCCGCCAGCCGGTTGCGGAAGTCCTCGCGCTGGAGCAGCTGCGACGCCGGCACCTGCGCGAGCAGCCCCAGCAGCTCCGGGAAGGTGTACGGCGCCAGCCACTCGCTGTTCTGCCGGAAGCTGACCTTCTCGAAGTCGAAGAACGGACGCACCTGCTCGCGGTACGTGGCGAGGTTGTGCGCGATGTCCGCGTCGGTCAGCGGCGGCCGCTCCGCCGTGCGACCCGACGGGTCACCGATCTTGGCGGTGAAGTCGCCGATGATCAGGGTGACGTCGTGGCCGAGGCGCTGGAACCGGCTCAGGATGATCAACGGCACCGCGTGACCGAGGTGCACGTCGGTCGCCGTCGGGTCGATGCCCAACTTGATGTGCAGACCCTCGCCGGCCGACCGGCGCTCCTCGATGCGCTCGGCCAGCTTCTCCACGCCCGGCAGCACCTCGACCGTGCGGGACGCGATGAGCTCGGCCTGCTCCTTGGGCGACAGGTCCGTCAGGTCGAGATAGCGCCGCTCGCGGGTCTCCTGGAGCAGCTCCCGGACGGTGTCGTCCGAGGAGAGGTCGGCGGAGAGCAGCGTGCGGGCGCGGGCGACGGATTCGCCGAGGCGTGTCATGGCGTTCCTGATCGATCGTGGTTCCCCGAGGGGAGGACAGGGCGACAGTCTATTAGGCACGCACGGCGCCGCTCACCGCGATATCCGCCGGTCCGGCCGGTGCCGGGCCGGCCGCCCCGCACCGGGCGGCGGCCCCCGCACCGCCCGCCCGGCGCCCACTCACACGCCCGGACTGACCGAACTCATGTGGAAGTCCGGCACCCGCAGCGCCGGCATCGCGGTCCGCGGGAAGTAGTCGCCCCACTCCCGCGACAGCGTCCGCTCCGTGCGGCCCGCCTCCGTGGCCCGGCCCAGCAGGTCCACCGGCGACTCGTTGAACCGGAAGTTGTTCACCTCGCCGACGACCTCGCCGTCCCGCACCAGGTAGACGCCGTCCCGCGTCAACCCGGTCAGCAGCAGCGTCGCCGGATCGACCTCCCGGATGTACCACAGGGACGTCAGCAGCAGCGCCGGCCCGTCGTGGCCCGCCGCGGCCACCATCGCGTCGAGGTCCCGCGGACCGCCGCCCTCCAACAGGAGGTTGTCGACCGCCGGCGCCACCGGCAACCCGGTCAGCGCCGCACCGTGCCGGGTGGCCACCAGCCGGTTGAGCACCCCCTCGCGCACCCAGTCGGTGGCGGCCAGCGGCAGCCCGTTGTCGAAGACCGAGGCGTCCTCGCCCGAGGTGTGGGCGAGGACGAACGGCGCGCACTCCAGCCCGGCCGCCGCCGGATCGCTGCGCAGCGTCAGCGGCAGCCCGGCGACCCGCTCGCCGATCCGGGTCCCGGCGGCGCCCGCACCGCCCCCGGCCTTGGAGAAGACCGTCCGGCCCTCCGCGGCGTCCCGGGCGGTGGCCGACCACTGCTGGTACACCAGCAGGTCCGCGACGGAGCTCGGCGGCAACAGCGTGTCGTAGCGGCCGGCCGGCAGCTCGATCCGGCGCTCGGCCCAGCCCAGCCGCCGGGCGAGTTCGGCGTCCAGCGCCCGCGGATCGACGTCGGTGAAGTCCCGCGTGGCGCGGCCGGCCCAGGACGACCGGGTGCGGTCCGGCGACTTGGCGTTCAGCTCCAGCGTCCCGGTGGGCTGGTCGTGCCGCAGCCGCAGCCCGGTCGAGCTGCCCAGGTACGACGAGACCACGCTGTGCTGGGCGAAGCCGTACAGCTCGCGCCCGCCGGCCCGGGCCTGCCGGAAGGACTCCCCGAGGGCCGGCGCGAACGCGGCGAAGACGTCCGGGGAGGTCCCGGCCGGCGGGTCGGTGAAGCCGGCGGTCGTCCGGCCGTCCGCGACCAGCGCCTGGGCGTCCTCGGCCGGTCCGGCGTCCCGGGCGGCCGCCTCCGCGGCCCGCACCAGCGGCTCCAGGTCCTGCGCGGTGACCGCCGACCGGGACACCACGCCGGAGGCGGTGCCCCGGGCGCCGTCCACGGTCGCCACGACGGTGACCGTCCGGCCGCGGGTGGCGCCGTTGGTGGTCAGGGCGTTGCCGGCCCAGCGCAGATTGGTGCTGGAGTGCTCCTCGGCGATGACCACGCAACCGTCGGCGCGGGACAGCTCCAGGGCCCGCTCGACGATCTCGTCCGGCCGGTTGCTGCGGGTACCGCGCGGACTCATCGACCCGCCTCCTGCGTCGTGTTGAAGGTGTGCCGGCCCGGGGAACGGCCCCCGGACCCCCGCCCCGAGGGGTGGTGCGCGCTCATCGCCCGGCCTCCTGCGTCGTGTTGAGGACGTTCACGCCCTCGAAGACGGCCGAGGGGCAGCCGTGGGAGACCGCCGCGATCTGGCCCGGCTGGGCCTTGCCGCAGTTGAAGGCGCCG
The DNA here is from genome assembly GCF_045799175.1 of Streptomyces sp. VTCC 41912. Classification (NCBI taxonomy): domain Bacteria; kingdom Bacillati; phylum Actinomycetota; class Actinomycetes; order Kitasatosporales; family Streptomycetaceae; genus Streptomyces; species Streptomyces sp. VTCC 41912. The sequence continues at coordinate 24,210 of NZ_JBJMAB010000041.1, read as the reverse complement.
CCCAGGACGTAGGTCTGCGGACCGCCGAGCGCGGTCATCGAACCCCAGAAGTCGGTGGTGGTGGCCTGGTAGGCGACGTCCCGCAGCTGACCCGCCAGCCGCCCGTTGCGGATCAAGAAGGCCCGCTGCTGGGTGAACTGGAAGTTGTGACGCTGCATGTCGATGGACCACGAACGGTCCCCCACCAGGTAGATGCCGCGTTCCACACCCGAGATCAGCGCGTCCGTGGACGGGCCGTCCGGCGCCGGGCGCAGCGAGACGTTGGCCATCCGTTGGACCGGCACGTGATGGGGGGAGTCCGCGAAGGCACACCCGTTGGAGCGCGGGAAGCCCGCCAACTTCGCCGTCCTGCGGTCGAGTTGGTACCCCGTGAGGATGCCGTCCGTGATCAGGTCCCAGGACTGCGCGGCGACGCCCTCGTCGTCGTAGCCGACGGTGGCCAGACCGTGCTCGGCGGTCCGGTCGCCGGTGACGTTCATCAACGGCGAGCCGTAGACGAGCGTCCCCAACTGGTCGAAGGTCGCGAAGGACGTGCCGGCGTAGGCGGCCTCGAAGCCCAGCGCCCGGTCCAGTTCCGTGGCGTGCCCCACCGACTCGTGGATGGTGAGCCAGAGGTTGGACGGGTCGATCACCAGGTCGTAGGCGCCGGGCTCGACGCTCGGGGCGCGGAGCTTGTCGGCGAGGTGCCCGGGGATCGCGGCCAGTTCACCGTCCCAGTCGTAGCCGCCGTCGGTGAGGTACTCCCAGCCGCGGCCGACCGGTGGCGCGAGCGTCCGCATCGACTCGAAGTCGCCGGTGGCCGGGTCCACCGCGACCGCGGTGAGTTCGGGGTGCAGCCGGATCCGCTGCTGGGTGGTGCTGGTCCCCGCGGTGTCCGCGTAGAACTTGTTCTCCTGGGCGGCCAGCAGGTGCGCGTCGACGTGCGCCACGCCCGGTGCGGCCAGCAGCCGGGCGCTCCACTCGGCCAGCAGCCCGGTCTTCTCCGCGTCCGGCACGTCGAACGGGTTGACGTCGTACGCCGAGACCCAGGTGCGGTCCGGGTGGACGGGCTCCTCGGCCAGCTCCACCCGCCCGCCCGTCGCCCACCGATCGCCGCCGCTCCCCGGGGCCCCGCCGCCGGCGGCCTCCGCCACGGTCGACGACAGCCTCGCCATCGCCACCGCCTGCCCGGCCACCCGCGCCGCGGCGTCCATCGTCAGGTCGACGCCCGCGGCGAAGCCCCAGGCGCCGTTGTGCACCACGCGCACCGCGTAGCCCAGGTCGGTGGTGTCGGAGGTGGCCGACGTGCGGGCGTCGCGCAGCCGCCACATCGCGCTGCGCACCCGCTCCAGGCGGAAGTCGGCGTGCTCCGCGCCCAGCGCCCGGGCCCGCGCCAGTGCGGCGTCGGCCAGGGCGCGCAGCGGCAGCGCGCGGAAGGTCTCGTCAAGGTCATGGGGTGCGGCTGGCACGGCATCCTCCGGTAGTCGGCGGATGCATCATGCCGTGCTTCTGTGGAGACCCGACAGTGAACGGGGGCGCGCCCCTGTGTGGGCTCGATTCTCCGTACGGGCCGCCCGACCGATAGTTTCGTACCGAACGCAAGACGGACAGAAAACGGAAAGGGTGATCTCTTGAGCCGCTCGGTTCTGGTCACCGGAGGCAACCGCGGCATCGGCCTGGCCATTGCCCGTGCCTTCGCCGAGGCAGGCGACAAGGTCGCCATCACCTACCGCTCGGGGGAGCCCCCGGCGGGCTTTTTGGCCGTGAAGTGCGACATCACGGACGCTGAGCAGGTCGAGCAGGCGTACAAGGAGATCGAGGAGAAGCAGGGTCCGGTCGAGGTGCTGGTGGCCAACGCCGGCATCACCCGTGACCAGCTTCTGATGCGGATGTCCGAAGAGGACTTCAGCACGGTCCTGGAGACCAACCTGACCGGTACGTTCCGGGTGGTCAAGCGCGCCAACCGGGCCATGCTGCGCGCCCGCAAGGGCCGGATCGTCCTGATCTCCTCGGTGGTCGGCCTGATGGGCGCGCCGGGGCAGGCGAACTACGCGGCGTCCAAGGCCGCGCTGGTCGGCTTCTCCCGCTCGCTCGCCCGTGAGCTGGGCAGCCGCAACATCACCGTGAACGTCGTCGCCCCCGGTTTCGTCGACACCGACATGACCCGGGCGCTCAGCGACGAGCAGCGGGAGAACATCGTGAAGCAGGTGCCGCTGGCGCGTTACGCGCAGCCCGAGGAGGTCGCCGCCTCGGTCCGCTTCCTGGCCTCCGACGAGGCCGCGTACATCACCGGAGCCGTCATTCCCGTCGACGGCGGATTGGGCATGGGGCACTGAGCACGATGACGAACACCACTGGAATCCTCGCCGGCAAGCGCATCCTGATCACGGGTGTGCTGATGGAGTCCTCGATCGCCTTCCACGCGGCCAAGGTCGCGCAGGAGCAGGGCGCCGAGGTCATCCTGACCGCCTTCCCGCGGCCCACCCTCACCGAGCGCATCGCCAAGAAGCTGCCCAAGCCGGCCAAGGTCGTCGAGCTGGACGTCACCAACGACGAGCACCTGGCCCGCCTTGAGGGCCTGGTCCGCGAGGAGCTCGGCGGGCTGGACGGCATCGTCCACTCCATCGGCTTCGCCCCGCAGGACGCGCTCGGCGGCAACTTCCTCAACACGCCGTTCGAGTCGGTCGCCACGGCCATGCACGTCTCGGCGTTCTCCCTGAAGTCCCTGACCATGGCGTGCCTGCCGCTGATGCCGGAGGAGGGCGGCTCGGTGGTCGGCCTGACCTTCGACGCGCAGTTCGCCTGGCCGCAGTACGACTGGATGGGCCCGGCCAAGGCCGCCCTGGAGGCCACCAACCGCTACATGGCGCGGGACCTCGGCGAGCGCAACGTCCGCTGCAACCTCATCTCGGCGGGCCCGATCGGCTCGATGGCCGCCAAGTCCATCCCGGGCTTCTCGGACCTGGCCAAGGTGTGGGACAGCCGCTCCCCACTCCAGTGGGACATGGCCGACCCCGAGCCCGCGGGCCGCGGCGTCGTCGCCCTGCTGTCGGACTTCTTCCCGAAGACCACCGGCGAGATCATCCACGTCGACGGCGGCGTGCACATGATGGGCGCCTGACGCGCCGGCAGCACCCCGTACCGCCGAACTCCCGTACTGCCCGCCCCGGTCCGCCGGGGCGGGCAGTACGCGTTCGGGGGCTGTGCGTCCGGGACGTCCGGCGTCGCTCCGGAATACCCCCCACCCCCGCCACGTTGTGGCCCCGCAGGGGGCGCTCCCGTCCCCTACGGGACCTGTTCGACCGCCCCTAGGGGCCCGGTCCCCAGTCGGCAGCCGAAGGGGTGGGCGCTGGCTTCGGCGGCGGCGCGTTCGCCGTCCCCGGCGCGGATCGCCGCCACCAGCCGCGCGTGGTCCATGTGCGCCTCGGGGCGCAGCACTTCGCCGACGTCGGCGCGCAGGAACTCGCGCAGCACGCCCCCGAGGTCGGCGTAGATGTCGGCCAGCACGTCGTTGTGCGAGGCCGCCACGACCGCCATGTGCAGCGTCGCGTCCGCCTCCACGAACGCCTCCGCGGCGCCTGATTCCCAGGCCCGTTCGCGGCGCTCCAGGAGGGCGTCGAGCTGGCGCAGGTCCTGTTCGGTGCGGCGGTGCGCGGCGAGCCGGGCGGCCTCGGTCTCCAGCGCGGAGCGCAGTTCCGCGACGTGCCGGGGGTCGGCGTCGGCGAACCGACGGTTCATCACCCCGGCCAGTTCGCTGGTGGCGACCACGTAGGTGCCCGAACCCTGCCGGATGTCGAGCAGCCCGTTGTGCGCCAGGGCCCGGACCGCCTCGCGGACGGTGTTGCGCGCCACCCCGAGCTGTTCGACGAGTTCCGGCTCGGTCGGGATGCGGGACCCCACCGGCCAGTCGCCGGACGTGATCTGGGCACGCAGCTGCGCGATCACCTGGTCGGCCAGCGCGGACCGGCGGGGCGAGGTCAAGGGCATGGCTGGGCTCCGGGGTGCTGGGGCCGGTGGGCCGGGTGGACGGCGGCGGCGCGGACGGCGGCCCGTCGGGGTCCGTGGCGCCGTGCGGGTGAGCCGAGGCTACCGACTGCCGCTGGACAACTATTCATCCCATGATTCTATGATGACCCCTATGGCAGACGAAGACCTCGCGACCCTCGGCCCGGCCGCCGAGCCCCGGACCCCCGCCGCCCCGCCCGCCGACGCCGGAGCGGCGCGGCCCTCCGCCGTACCCGAGCGCGTCCCGGAACGCGGCTCGGCGCCGCGCTGGCTGCCCGGGATCGTGATCGCCGGTCTCGTCCTCGCGGCCCTCAACCTCCGGCCGGCGATCACCAGCCTCGGCGCGCTCCTGAAGGAGGTCCGCGACGGGCTCGGCATGAGCGGCACCGTCGCCGGTCTGCTGACCTCCGTACCGGCCCTGTGCTTCGCCGTCTTCGGCTTCGCCGCGCCCCGGCTGGCCCGGCGCTGGGGGCCCGGCGCGGTCGTCTGCGCCGGGATGGTCGCGGTCGCGGTCGGCGTCGTGGCGCGCCCGTACGCCGGCGGTACGCCCGGCTTCCTGGCCGGCAGCGCGCTGGCGCTGGCCGGCATCGCGGTCAGCAACGTGCTGCTGCCGGTGGTCATCAAGACCTGGTTCCCCGAGCGGGTCGGGCCGATGACCGGCCTCTACTCGATGGCGCTCGCCCTGGGGACCTCCCTCGCGGCGGCGCTCACCGTCCCCATGACCGCTGCGCTCGGCGGCAGTTGGCGCACCGGGCTGGCCGTGTGGGCGCTGCTCGCCGTGCTCGCGGTGGTGCCGTGGCTGGTGGTGCTGCGGCGCCGGCCGGCCGGATCACCCTCGGCACCGGCGGGCGGCACCCCGGCGACCGCGGAAACGCCCATACGGATCACCTCGTCGCCGACCGCCTGGGCGCTGGCGGTCTTCTTCGGCCTCCAGGCGACCGCCGCCTACATCACCATGGGGTGGATGCCGCAGATCTTCCGCGACGCCGGGGTCTCGGCGGGCACCGCGGGGGTGCTGCTGGCCGTCACCATGGCCGTCGGCGTGCCGCTCTCGTTCGTGCTGCCGCGGCTGGCGGCCCGGATGCGGCACCAGGGGCCGCTGGTGGTCGTCCTGGGCGTCTGCGGACTGGCCGGCTACACCGGCCTGGCGTTGGCGCCGGCCGGCGGGGCCTGGGTGTGGGCGCTGCTGATGGGCATCTCCAACTGCGCCTTCCCGCTTGCCCTGACGATGATCGGGATGCGCTCCGTGAGCGCCGCCGGCGTGGTCAAGCTGTCCGCCTTCGCGCAGAGCGTCGGCTACCTGATCTCCATCCCCGGGCCGCTGCTGGTCGGCACGCTCTACCAGCACAGCGGTGGCTGGGGACTGCCGATCGCGCTGATGATCGGGTTGATGGTGCCGCAGATCGCGGTGGGCGTGCTGGCGGGCCGCAACCGCCGCATCGAGGACGAGCGGTGACGGCGGCGGTCGGGGGCTGAGCGCCGTCGGCCCGTCGGCCCGGCCGCCCGTCGGTGTGGGGCGCGGAGGGTGCCGTGCGGACGGTGCCGTGAGGATCGCGTGCCGCGCCGCTCGCACCCGGTTGCGAGCCCTGGCGGGAGCGGCGCGGTGGGCGGGTGCGACACTGGGCGCATGCCAGTGCTCGAACCGAATCCGCAGGGCAGCCAGAAGAAACTGCTGCTCGTCCTGGCCCTGATGCTCGGGGTGACCGTCGTCGTCGGGATCATCGCGAGCATCGCCGCGCCATGATCCCGCGGCGGCCGGCCCCGCGGCCCGGTCGCCGTGCCCCGGGGTGGGGTTGTCCCCCGATCCCCTAGGGGGCGGGCGTCAGGGATCAATGGGTGGTTTCCCGGATGGGAAGGGCCGTCGCGACTGCGTAGCGTCGTCGTCACACCGCGGAACCGCGGTGGGCGCGCCGCCGTTCACGGCCGCGCCGGTCCCGCGACCCCTTGGGAGCCCGTCATGTCCGCCGCGTTCAGCCGCCCGTCCGCAGCCCGGGCACCGCGTCTGCGGAAGGCCCTGCCGTGGTGGGGGTTGGCGCTGCCGACCGTCTCGTTCGTCGTCCTGTTGGTGCTGGTGGCGAGCCCGGGTACGGCGAGTGCCGCCGGTGCGCCGCGCGCGCCGGAGAGCCTGGCGCCGCTGCTGGAGTTCCTCGCCCGGGTGCTCCGGCTCGGAGGGTGAGCGCGGCCCGCGCGCCGGGGCCTCCCGACGGGGTCACCCGGCAGGACGGAGCGCCTCAACACCCCGCGCCGGGCGGCGGGTTTCGTGCGAAGCTGGGACGCATGAGCGTCGATACACCCCGCCGGATTGTCCTGCTCCGACACGCAAAGGCCGAATGGTCGGACGAGAGCGACCATGAGCGTCCGCTCGCCGATCGCGGCCGCAAGGATGCCCCGGTCGCCGGCCGCTGGCTGGCCGGTGCCGGTGTCACCCCCGAAGTGACCCTCTGCTCGACGGCCACGCGCACCCGCGAGACCTGGAAGCTGGTCGTCTCCGAGCTTCCGCAGCGGCCGAAGACCGTCTACGACGAGCGGCTCTACGAAGCCTCCCTCGGCGAGCTCATCGCGATCTTGAACGAGACCTCCGACGAAGTGAGCGACCTGCTGGTCGTCGGGCACAATCCCGGCGTGCACGCCCTCGCCGACGCCTTGGCGGGGGAGGCCGACGGGGATCTGCTGGCGCGGATGAACCGCAGCGGATTCCCCACGTCGGCCGTGGCGGTGCTGACGTTCACCGGCTCCTGGAAGTCGGTCGAGCACGGCGTCGGCCGGCTCGTCGCGTTCTGGTCGCCGCACGCCTAGGCGCGTGGCGACGCCCGGCCCCAGCGTGCGCCCGGCCCGGCCGCGCACCGGTCACCGGGGTGCCCGCCCCGGGCGGTGAGCGGCCCGCGGCGGCGGGTGACCGACGACGAGGCCCCGGTGCGCGAGGTGCGCACCGGGGCCTTCCGGCTGTCCGGGGCCGGAGACGGCGAGCGGAGCGGGGCCCGGGCGGGCGTTCCCCGGGGAAACGCGAGCACCGGGCCCAGGGCCCCGCGGCTCACTCCACGTGGGTGTCCGCCGCCTCGACCTCTTCGCGGGTGATTCCCAGCAGATAGAGCACGGTGTCCAGGAACGGCACGTTGACGGCGGTGTGCGCGGCCTCGCGGACCACCGGCTTGGCGTTGAAGGCGACCCCCAGCCCGGCGGTGTTGAGCATGTCCAGGTCATTGGCGCCGTCGCCGATCGCGACGGTCTGCACCAGTGGCACCCCGGCCTCGTGCGCGAACTGCCGCAGCAGCCGGGCCTTGCCGGCCCGGTCCACGATGGCGCCGGTGACCCGCCCGGTGAGCTTGCCGTCGACGATCTCCAGGGTGTTGGCGGAGGCGAAGTCCAGCCCCAGCTCCTCCTGGAGGGCGTCGGTGACCTGGGTGAAACCGCCCGACACCACGCCGACTTGGTAGCCGAGCCGCTTGAGGGTGCGGACCAGGGTGCGCGCTCCCGGCGTGAGCCGCACCTCCTTGCGGACCAGGTCCACCACGGACGCGTCCAGGCCGCGGAGCAGCTCGACGCGGGCGTGCAGCGACTGCTCGAAGTCCAGCTCGCCGCGCATCGCGGCGGCCGTCACCTCGGCGACCTCGGCCTCGCAGCCGGCGTGCGCCGCGAACAGCTCGATGACCTCGTCCTGGATGAGGGTGGAGTCGACGTCCATCACCACCAGCCGCTGCGCCCGGCGCTGCAGCCCGGCGGCGACCACCGCGACGTCCACCCCGAGCTTCGCGGCCTCCGGGGCCAGCACGGTGCGCAGCGCCTCGGTCTCGGCCCCGGAGACGGCGAACTCCACGGCCGTCACCGGATACTTGGCGAGCCGGAAAATACGGTCGATATTGCCCCCCGTGGCCGTTATGGCCGCGGCGATGGCGGCCGTCGACTCCGCGGTGAGCGGGTGTCCCAGCACGGTGACGTGGGAGCGGCCGACACCGCGGGGACGGTTGTCGCCGCGGCCGGAGATGATCTCGGCCTGGAGGTTCAGCGACTCGGCCCAGCTGTGCACGGTGGCCCGAAGGTCGCCCTCGGAGGACCCGGTGGTGCCCTGGTCGGGGAACGGGGTGGTGACCAGCACGCACAGGGTGATGCGGCCCCGGGTCACCACCTGCTCGATGTCCACGACATCGACGGCGTAGGCGGCGAGGGTGTCGAACAGGCCCGCGGTGATGCCGGGCCGGTCCTTCCCGAAGATCTTGACGAGGAGTGTCGGTTCGTCTTCGCCTGGTGCGGCGGCGGCAGGCGGGATCTGCGATGCGCTCATGGTGCCTTTACGGTAACCGGCGGGCGACCGCGGCCGTACGCGTGTCCGGGGATCGGACCCGCCGCCCTGACATGGGCGACCGCCACCGGGCCGGTCCGTCACCGGCGCTCCACCGGGTGCGCGTGATCGTTATGGACTCGTGTCCGGGGTCGTCGGGTTGCACCGGCCCGGGGGACCCGGCTGGCGCTCCAACTCCCCTTTTGGTATGGCGTTTTCCGGTCCGCGGCGGAAGTGGGGAGCGCCCCCGGTGCGCCGAATGGCCTGAATTCCTGGCATTTCAGGCAGAGCGGGCCCTTCCGGCTCTCCGGGAGGGTTCGCCGGATGTGGCGGGAGCGCCCCGTTCCCCGCTCCCGTCCCGGTTTCCGGTCGGCGGGCCGAGCCTGAAATAGTTCTGCACGATGTTCGCCATCCCTAGACTTCCCATACAGGGCGTCACTCGGGGGACTATGTAATGGGGCATGGAGTGCCTGAACTCGTACTGGAACTGAACGGAAGGACCTGGACCCTCGATCCGTCCCGGTCCTACAGCGTGGGCCGTGATCCGCAGGGTGACATGGTGCTCGACGACGCCAGGGTCTCCTGGCGACACGCCACCCTCCGGTGGTCCGGCCGCAGCTGGCTCATCGAAGACCACGGCAGCACCAACGGCACCTACGTGCAGGGCCAGCGCGTCCAGCAGTTGGAGATCGGCCCCGGCGCCGCCGTCCACCTGGGCAACGCCACCGACGGCCCCCGGCTGAGCCTGTCCGCCGCCGCGGCGCCCGCCGACGCCTTCAGCGCGCAGCCCGCAGCGGCCGCGCCGCACCAGGGTTGGCAGGCTCCGCCCGCGCAGCAGCAGCCGCCGGCCCAGCAGGGCTGGCAGGCCCCGCCGCAGGGCCAGCAGCCGTACGTCCCGCCGCAACAGGCCGCGCCGCAGCAGGCCGTCCCGGCGCGGCAGCCCGCGCAGCCCCAGCAGCAGCGCGCGGCCGAGCCGGCCCAGGGCGGCGACCGCAGCCCGACCACCTTCCACCGCCTGGACACCGGCCGGGTGATGCGCATCGGCCGTGCCCTCGACAACGAGCTGGTCGTCTCCGACCTCCAGGTCTCCCGCCACCACGCGGAGTTCCGGGCCACCCCCGACGGTCGGTTCGAGATCCGCGACCTGGGCAGCCACAACGGCACCTACGTCAACGGCCAGCCGGTCCCCAAGTCCGGCAGCGCCCCGGTCGGCCCGAACGACACCGTCGGCGTCGGCCACTCCACCTTCCGGCTGGTCGGCGACCGCCTGGAGGAGTTCGTCGACACCGGCGAGGTCTCCTTCTCGGCCCGCCATCTCACCGTCACCGTCGACGGCGGCAAGCAGATCCTCAAGGACGTCTCGTTCGGCGTCCCCGAGAAGTCGCTGGTCGCCGTCATCGGCCCCTCCGGCTCCGGCAAGTCGACGCTGCTCAAGGCGCTGACCGGATACCGCCCCGCCAACCAGGGCGACGTCCTCTACGACAACCGGAACCTCTACAAGCACTTCGCCGAACTGCGCCAGCGCGTCGGCCTGGTCCCGCAGGACGACATCCTCCACAAGGAGCTGACCGTCCAAAAGGCGCTCCGCTACGCCGCGAAGCTCCGCTTCCCCGGCGACACCGCGGAGTCCGAGCGCGAGGCCCGGATCAACGAGGTGCTGCGCGAGCTCAAGCTCGACATCCACAAGGACAAGAAGATCACCTCGCTCTCCGGAGGCCAGCGCAAGCGCGTCTCGGTCGCCCTGGAGTTGCTGACCAAGCCGTCGCTGATCTTCCTGGACGAGCCGACCTCGGGCCTCGACCCGGGCATGGACCGCGATGTCATGCAGCTGCTGCGCGGCCTCGCCGACGACGGCCGCACGGTGCTGGTGGTCACCCACTCGGTGGCCGAACTCGCCCTGTGCGACCGCCTGTTGGTGATGGCCCCGGGCGGCTCGGTGGCCTACTTCGGGCCGCCCGAGGAGGCGCTGAACTTCTTCCAGTACGAGACCTGGGCCGATGTCTTCTCGGCGTTCGAGAACTACCGGGACTACGACTGGGCGGGCCGCTGGCGCGGCTCCCCGCACTACCAGATGTACGCCGCCGACCTCGACGCCGCCCCGCCGCAGTCGGTCAACGTCCAGGCCCCGCCGGCCCGCATACAGAAGTCGCAGAGCTGGGGCTCCCAACTCTGGACCCTGATGCGCCGCTACGTCTCGGTGCTCGCCTCCGACCGCGGCTTCCTCGCCCTGATGGTGATCCTGCCGGCCGTCCTCGGCGTGGTCTCCCTGCTGATCCCCAGCGACTACGGCCTCGGGTACGGCCCGGTCGCCAGGCACCAGACCAACCGCGACGCGAGCACCATCTCGCTGATCCTCGCGGTCGGCATGTGCTTCTCCGGCGCCGCCAACTCGGTCCGTGAGCTGATCAAGGAGCGGGTCATCTACGAGCGCGAACGGGCCACCGGCCTCTCGCGGTCGGCGTACCTGATGTCCAAGATCATCGTGTTGGGTGTGGCCACCGCCCTCCAGGGCGTGATCATCGCGGCGATCGGCTTCTCCACCCGCCAGATGCCGTCCCAGGGCCTGATCGTCGCCAAGGCCCCGGCCGTCGAGATGACCATCGCGATCATCGCCCTCGGCTTCACCTCGATGATGGTCGGCCTGATCATCTCGTCGCTGGTCAAGACCGCCGAGAAGACCATGCCGCTGCTGGTCATGTTCGCCATCGTCCAGGTCGTCTTCACCGGTGTCCTCTTCCAGCTCTTCGACACCGTCGGCGTCTCCCAGTTCTCCTGGCTGATGCCGTCCCGTTGGGCGGTCGCCGCACTCGGCGCCACCGCGGACATGAACACCCTGCTGCCGTGGGAGCCCGGCAACCCGGACCCGCTGTGGAAGCACCAGACCGGCGTCTACGTCATGGACGTGGTCATCCTGGTCACCCTGGGCGTGGCGCTCGCCTTCGTCGTCGCGCGGCTGCTGCGCCGCCACGAGCCGGAGGTCATGCGCAAGTAGCGCCCGCGGTCACCGCCACGCACGCCCGAGGGGCGGCACCCGATTCCGGGTGCCGCCCCTCGGCGGTGCTGCGGTGCCGCGGTCCGTGGCGGACGTCCGGCTCAGTAGGCCGAGTTGACGTTGTCCATCGAGCCGTAGCGGTCGGCCGCGTACTTGCAGGCGGCGGTGATGTTGGCGACCGGGTCGTAGATGTTCCAGGAGGTACCGGCGACGTGGTACTGGCGGAACGTCGGGTCGATCACCTGGAGCAGGCCCTTGGACGGTATGCCGGCCTGGGCGTTGGAGTCCCAGAGGTTGATCGCGTTGGGGTTGCCGGACGACTCGCGCATCAGGTTGCGGTAGATGCCGTTGTAGCTGCCCGGGATGTTGTTCTTGGCCATGATGTCCAGCGACTCGCGGATCCAGCCGTCCAGGTTGTTCGGGTAGACCTTCGCCGGCTTCTGGACGGCGGCGGGGATGGCCTGGCGGACGGCGGCGCGGCTCGCGGCCTCCTTGACCTGGCGCTCCTTCTCGACCTTCGCCTTGGCGGCGGCCTCGGCCCGCTGCTTGGCGGCCGCGGCCTCGGCCTTGCCCTGGGCGGCGGAGGCGTCGGCCTGCTGGGCGATGGTGGCCTGCTGGGCGCGGGCGGCGGTGTCGACGGCGCTGAAGGCCACCGGCTTGACGTTCAGGCTTGCGGAGGCGGCCTCGGCCTTGCCCTGGCTGGCGTCGGCACCCGGGACGGCGGTGAAGACCAGTGCGGCGGCACCCGCGGCGGCCACGCCGGCGGCGGTGAGCTTGTGGACACGGGTCAGTTTCAGACCGGAGACGGCGTACTTGGACATGGCGGCTCGACCTCTTCCAATGGGGGGCGTCGCACGGGCCATGAGCGGCGGCATAACGCCGAGTTCTCATCACGGCGCCGAGCGACGGGTGCCATTCTTAGCGGCCGAAAATTCGCCGAGCAATGATGTGACGTACGACCCCGGTTAGTGGAACCGGGCCGGCCCGGAATGCGTCCGGACGGGAATATTCCCAGTTCACACACGATCCTTATGTCCACTAACCGGGGTCGTAAGTGACCTGCGCCCTATGCGCGGGGTCACACCGGGCCGGGGTTTATCTCGCCGGTAGTAATTGCAATCGCACAGGCTGTGTGCGGCCTATGGAAGGGCTGTGCGCCGTCAAACCTCTACCAGTACTTGGTCAAGGGTCTTTCGTACGAGATCGGGCACCCGACAGTCCGCCGCGGGGTACCCGACCGGGATCACCGCGAACGCCTTCTCGTTGGCCGGCCGCCCCAGCGCCTCCTGGAGGAACCGCATCGGGCTGGGCGTGTGCACCAGCGCCGCCAGGCCCGACAGGTGCAGCGCGGACAGCAGCATGCCGACCGCGATGCCCACCGACTCGTCCACGTAGTAGTGCTTGCGCTTGGTGCCGTCCGGCCCCAGCCAGTGCCGCTGCTGGAAGACCACGATCAGGTGCGGCGCGTCGGTCAGGTGCGGCTTGACCTCGTCCGTGCCCAGCGGCCGCAGCGCCGCCAGCCACTCCTCGCCCAGCCGCCCCTCGTAGGAGCGCTGCTCCTCGGCCTCCGCGGCCGCCCTGATCCTGCGGCGCACCTCGGGGTCCTTGACCAGGACGAACGTCCACGGCTGCTGGTGCGCGCCGGACGGCGCGGTGGCCGCGCAGGCGAGGGCGTCCCGGACCACCTGTTCGGGCACCGGGTCGGTGGAGAACTGCCGGACGGTCCGCCGCCGGTCCATCCGCTCCCGCAGCTCGGCGGCGCGGGCCAGCGACTCGGCCGCCGGCATCCGCTCGGGCCGGTACGGCACCGACCGGTAGGGCTCTCCGTGGGTGGGCGTCCAGTGCTTCGCCGTGGGGGTGGGCGCGGGGTGCGCCTGAGAGGAAGAGGACATGCCCAGAGTCTGGGCCGCCGTGGCGGTGGGGGACACGGATCCTTGCAGGCGTGCCCGATACCGCCCGCCTCCCCGGCGGGATCGACGCGAAGCCGCCTACCGACCTCGCCCGACTTGTCCCTATATAAGAGGAAAGGTGCCGATTTCATCTCCGCATGACGACCTGACTCGCGCGACCGCCCCACTAACCCTCTTCGTACGACATATCTCCCTAAGGGGAATCTCTCCCCGCATAAGGTGCGCCCCTATATAGGGGACACGAATAGGGGCATAACGGAATAAACGCGATGGAAAGGGGGTGAGGAAGCAGGGTTGCGTGGAGCCGGAGCGGGGCGTTCGGCCTAGGCCCGCCGGCGTAGGCACAGGGCGTCGGCGGACCGATACGGGCCGCTCGCCGCGCCGGTACGGTGAGCACATGAGCAACGGACCGGGGGCCGGAATCCCCGCGGTGAGCACCGCGATCCTGGCCATGAGCAGGCATCTGGAGGTGCGCGACGTCCTCAAGACGATCGTCGCCTCGGCCCGTGAGCTGCTGGACGCCGAGTACGCCGCGCTCGGCGTGCCGGACGACCACGGGGGCTTCGCCCAGTTCGTCGTGGACGGCGTCAGCGCCGAGCAGTGGAAGGCCATCGGCCCGCTGCCCCGCCAGCACGGCATCCTCGCCGCGATGCTGCACAACGCCACCCCCGAGCGGCTCGCCGACGTCCGCGAGGACCCCCGCTTCGGCGGCTGGCCCGCCGCCCACCCGGACATGTCCGACTTCCTGGGCCTGCCGGTCGCCGACGGCGACGAGATCCTCGGCGCCCTCTTCCTGGCCAACAAGCGCTGCCCCAAGACCCCTCCTTCCCGCAAGGACGGCTGCCTCTTCACGGAAGAGGACGAACGGCTCCTGGGCATACTCGCCCAGCACGCCGCCATCGCCCTCACCAACGCCCGCCTCTACGAGCGCAGCCGCGAGCTGACCATCGCCGGCGAGCGCGCCCGGCTCGCCCACGAGCTGCACGACGCGGTCTCCCAGAAGCTCTTCTCGCTCCGGCTCACCGCCCAGGCCGCGACGGCCCTGGTCGACCGCGACCCGGCCCGCGCCAAGGACGAGCTGCACCAGGTCGCCGCGCTGGCCGCGGAGGCCGCCGACGAGCTCCGGGCCGCCGTCGTGGAGCTCCGCCCCGCGGCCCTCGACGAGGACGGCCTGGTGGCCACCCTGCGCTCCCAGGTCCAGGTCCTCGACCGGGCCCACTCCGCCCGCGTCACCTTCGCCGCCCAAGGCATCCGGGCCCTGCCGAACGCCCAGGAGGAGGCGATGCTCCGGGTCGCCCAGGAGGCGCTGCACAACGCGCTGCGGCACTCGGGCGCCGGGCGCGTTGACGTCAGCCTCACCCGGTTCGGCCAGGGCGCCCTGCTGCGGATCGCCGACGACGGGTGCGGCTTCGACACCCGCGTGGTCCGCCGGGCCGGCCGGCACCTGGGCCTGGTGTCGATGCGCGACCGCGCCGGCGGCGTCGGTGGCACGCTCACCGTGGAATCGGAGCCCGGCACGGGCACCACTGTCGAGATGGAGGTGCCCGGTGGCTGACAGCACGCGGGGCGGTACGGAACGGGCCACGGGCGAGGGGCGCGCGATCCGCGTGCTGCTCGTCGACGACCACCAGGTGGTGCGCCGCGGCCTGCGGACCTTCCTGGAGGTCCAGGACGACATCGAGGTGGTGGGGGAGGCGTCCGACGGCGCCGAGGGCATCGCCGCCACCGAGCAACTGCGCCCGGACGTCGTCCTCATGGACATCAAGATGCCCGGCATGGACGGCATCGAGGCCCTGCGCCAGCTCCGCACCCTCGACAACCCGGCCAAGGTGCTGGTCGTCACCAGCTTCACCGAACAGCGCACCGTCGTCCCGGCGTTGCGCGCCGGCGCCGCCGGCTACGTCTACAAGGACATCGACCCGGACGCCCTGGCCGGCGCCATCCGCTCGGTGCACGCCGGGCACGTCCTGCTCCAGCCCGAGGTGGCCGGCGCCCTGCTCTCCCAGGAGGAGGGGAACGGCGGCCAGGGCCGGGGGAGTTCGCTCACGGACCGCGAGCGCGAGGTGCTGGGGCTGATCGCGGACGGCCGGTCCAACCGCGAGATCGCCCGTGCACTGGTGCTGTCGGAGAAGACTGTCAAGACCCACGTCTCCAACATCCTGATGAAGCTCGACCTCGCCGACCGCACCCAGGCCGCGCTGTGGGCCGTCCGGCACGGCATCGGGGCCTGAATCCCGGGGCGAACCGACATCGTGACGGACCGTCAAAACGATGAACCGAACGTCGCCTCGCGCATCCGAGATTCATACTGTCGTGTATACGTAGCCCATTTGGCGTATCCCAGCTCCGTGCCGGGCCGTTTCCCAGTGCAGTCGTGGCGGCTGGCCACGGCATCGGCAACGAGGAGCAAGCTAAGTGAAGAACATCAAGCGGGTTGCGGCCATCACGATGGCGGGCGCCGGTCTCGCCCTGGCGGGCGCCGGCGTCGCCTCCGCGCACGACGGCCCGCAGGCCCAGGGTGCCGCGGTGCAGTCGCCGGGCGTCATCTCGGGCAACGTCGCCCAGGTGCCCGTGCACGTCCCCGTGAACGTCTGCGGCAACACCGTCTCCGTGATCGGCCTGCTCAACCCGGTCTTCGGCAACACCTGCCTCAACAAGTGAGGCCCGGAGCGTCCGCTCCGACCAGCTGACCCCTGCGCCGGGCTCTCACCGGCCCGCGCGGGTCACTCCGGACCGGCCCCGCCCAGCCCTGGCCGTGCGGCTGGTCCGCCCTCCACATACACCGTCATTTCGGCCCTGTGCCAGCACGTGAGGAACACGCCACCATGAACAGCGTCAAAAAGGCCGCCCTTGTCCTTGCCACCACCGGTCTCGCCGTCGGTGCCGCCGCCGGTTCGGCGTTCGCCCACGACGGTGCGCACGCCGACGGCAAGGCCCTGAACTCCCCGGGCGTCGGTTCCGGCAACCTCGTCCAGGCCCCGGTGCACATCCCCGCGAACGTCACCGGCAACAGCGTCAACGTCGTCGGCGTGCTCAACTCCGCCTTCGGCAACCCGGCCGTCAACGACTGACGCCGCCGGCCCGGGACAACTCCCGGGCCGCCCGGGGCAGTTCAGCCCGGTCCTCCCAGGTCCCGTCGGCCGCTCCATGGCCGGCGGGACCTGCTCCCGTTCACCCCCGGCGCCGCTCCTGTTCCTCCACCGCGGAGTTGTACGCCGCCACCTGCGCCCGGCGGGCGGTCCGCTCCACCGGCCGCAGCGCCTCCGCGCGGGCCGCGATCTCCGAGGAGCTGACGGCCGCGCCGTGCTCCCGACCGTCCCCGCCCGCGGCCCCGGCGATGTCGATCAGCGCGCCGACCCGCTGGGCCAGCTCCAGCACCCGCACGGCGCGCGGCGGATAGCCCGGCGCCAGCACCTGCCGGCCGGCCTCCGCCCGCGCCCGGTACGCCGCCAGCGCCGCGTCGGCCACCGGGCCGGATCCGGCCACGTCCAGCCGGGAGAGCAGCTCCGTCGCCTCCCGCAGTGCCTCGGCCAGCTCCCGCTCGGCCTCGCCCAGCGACGGGACGTCGGCCGGCGGAGCCTCCCGGGTCGGCAGGCAGTGCCAGACCACCTCGACGTGGACGTCGGGGCCGGCGGCGCCCTCGGGCCCTGCCTCGAACACCTCCGGCACCAGCCCGAGCCCGACGCCCTGGGCGAGCACCGCCTCACCGGCCTCCAGCGCCCGCGCGTTGAACTCCGGCGGGCCGCTCAGCCCCAGCGGATGCCCCGGCACCGGCAGCGCCACCCGCAGGCCGGTCGCGCCGAGCGCCCGCAGCCGCCCCAGGGCGAGCGTCAGACCGACCGGGGCGCCCTCGCCGGGCAGGCCCTCGACGCGGTGCACCGCGTCGTCGTCCGCGATGTGGTGTGCGGCATCATCAGGTGAGACAAATCCGGCCAGAAGGGCATTTCCCCATGCCGTCAGCCGTCCTGAACGAGGTTCGTCGAGCATGGTCCCCAGCCTAGGGAACGGCACTGACAACGAGTGGCGTAGGTTTGCAGGGGGGCTGCGCCTACAGGCGCACACGACGACCGAGAAGCAATGGGAGACAGTGCGCTCATGAGCGATGTGCTGGAGCTGGTGGACGTATCCGTGGTCCGCGAAGGACGGGCTCTGGTGGACCAGGTCTCGTGGTCGGTGAAGGAGGGGGAGCGCTGGGTGATCCTCGGCCCCAACGGCGCCGGCAAGACCACGCTGCTGAACGTCGCCTCCAGCTACCTCTTCCCGAGCGCCGGCTCCGCCCGGGTCCTCGGCGAGCAGCTGGGCCGCGTCGACGTCTTCGACCTGCGCCCGCGCATCGGCATCGCCGGCATCGCGCTCGCCGACAAGCTGCCGCGCAGCCAGACGGTGCTGCAGACCGTCCTCACCGCCGCCTACGGCATGACCGCGAGCTGGCGCGAGGACTACGACGACATCGACGAGCAGCGCGCCCGGGCCTTCCTCGACCGCCTCGGCATGAACGCCTACCTGGACCGGAAGTTCGGCACCCTCTCCGAGGGCGAGCGCAAGCGCACCCTGATCGCCCGCGCCATGATGACCGACCCCGAGCTGCTCCTCCTCGACGAGCCCGCCGCCGGTCTCGACCTCGGCGGCCGCGAGGACCTGGTCCGGCGCCTCGGCCGGCTCGCCCGCGACCCCTTCGCCCCCTCGATGATCATGGTCACCCACCATGTCGAGGAGATCCCGCCGGGCTTCACCCATGTCCTGATGATCCGTCAGGGCAAGGTGCTCACCGCCGGCCCGCTCGACCTGGAACTCACCTCCAGCAACCTCTCGCACTGCTTCGGCCTCCCGCTCGTCGTCGAGCACAACGGCAACGACCGCTGGACCGCGCAGGGCCTGCCCCTCAAGTAAGGCCGCCGGTCGCCCGTCATCGCCCCCGATGCGCGCTCCGCCCGGATTCGTCCGGGCCAAGGGGCTCCCACCGCGCGGCGGCGGACGACGGCTGACCGATCGCGCCCTGTCCCCGGGCCGCCCGGCCGATCTACCATGAGCCCGTGGATCCTTGGGTGTGGTGGCTCATCGCCGCCGTGGGGCTGGGCATTCCGCTCGTCGTGACCGCGATGCCCGAGTTCGGGATGTTCGCGGTCGGTGCCGTCGCCGGTGCCGTCACCGCAGCGCTCGGTGGCGGCACCGTTGCGCAGTTCCTGGTGTTCGTCGTGGTGTCGATCGCGCTGGTCGCCGTCGTCCGACCGATCGCCAACCGCCACCGCGGCCAGGGACCGCGGCTCGCCTCCGGCATCGACGCCCTCAAGGGCAGGTCCGCCACCGTCCTGGAGCGGGTCGACGCCGGGAACGGCGGCCGCATCAAACTCGCCGGCGAGATCTGGTCCGCCCGCGCCCTCGACGGCGACCGGGTCTACGAACCGGGCCAACAGGTCGACGTGGTGGAAATCGAAGGCGCCACCGCCCTGGTCATCTGACCGAACCCGATGCGCGACGCCCCGCACCTCTGAAAGACTGATCAACAACAAGCCGGCCACGGCCGGACGGACCAGCAACGAAGGGCACGGGAGCCGCTGTGGAACCGATCATCATCGTCCTGATCATCCTGGTGGTGCTCGTGTTCATCGCACTCATCAAAACGATCCAGGTCATCCCCCAGGCCAGCGCGGCCATCGTCGAGCGCTTCGGCCGCTACACCCGCACGCTCAACGCCGGCCTGAACATCGTCGTCCCGTTCATCGACACCATCCGCAACCGCATCGACCTCCGCGAACAGGTCGTGCCGTTCCCGCCGCAGCCGGTGATCACGCAGGACAACCTCGTCGTCAACATCGACACGGTCATCTACTACCAGGTCACCGACGCCCGGGCCGCCACCTACGAAGTCGCCAGCTACATCCAGGCGATCGAGCAGCTCACCGTCACGACACTGCGCAACATCATCGGCGGCATGGACCTCGAGCGCACCCTGACCTCCCGCGAGGAGATCAACGCGGCGCTGCGCGGTGTCCTCGACGAGGCCACCGGCAAGTGGGGCATCCGCGTCAACCGCGTCGAGCTCAAGGCGATCGAGCCGCCGACCTCCATCCAGGACTCGATGGAGAAGCAGATGCGCGCCGACCGGGACAAGCGCGCGGCCATCCTCCAGGCCGAGGGCGTCCGGCAGTCCGAGATCCTCACCGCCGAGGGCCAGAAGCAGTCCGCGATCCTGCGCGCCGAAGGCGAGGCCAAGGCCGCGGCCCTGCGTGCCGAGGGCGAGGCCCAGGCGATCCGGGTGGTCTTCGAGTCCATCCACGCCGGTGACCCGGACCAGAAGCTGCTGTCGTACCAGTACCTCCAGATGCTCCCGAAGATCGCCGAGGGCGACGCCAACAAGCTCTGGATCGTCCCCAGCGAGATCGGCGACGCGCTCAAGGGCCTCGGCGGCGCCCTCGGCAACTTCAACCCCGCGGGCGGCGCCAACATCCCCAAGCCCGGCGGCCCCGAGCGCCAGGCCCCGCCCATCGACTGACGACGCGCCAGCACTCGTGCATGATCAGGGTTGCCCCTCGACCTCCGTGGCGGGGAGGCAACCCTGATTCTGTAAGGAGAACGGCTTGTCCCTCTGGGAAGCAGTCGCAGTCTTCGCCGCCGGCCTGGGCGCCGGCACCATCAACACCATCGTCGGTTCCGGAACCCTGATCACCTTCCCGGTCCTGCTGGCCTTCGGCCTCCCGCCGGTGACCGCGAACGTCTCCAACTCCCTCGGCCTGGTGCCTGGTTCGATCAGCGGCGCGATAGGGTACCGCAGCGAATTGCGCGGCCAGCGGCGCCGCGTGCTGCGCTTCTCGGTCGCCGCACTCACCGGCGGACTGCTGGGCGCGTTCCTCCTGCTGGCCCTGCCCTCCAGCGCCTTCGACGCGGTGGTCCCCGGCCTGATCGCCGTCGCCCTGGTGCTCGTCCTCGCGCAGCCCCGGCTGGCCGCCGCGGTCCGCGCGCGGCGCGCCCGCAACGGCACCACCGCCCATCGCGACGGCGGCATCGCCCTGTTCACCGGCCTCCTGCTCGCCAGCGTCTACGGCGGCTACTTCGGCGCCGCCCAGGGCATCATCTACCTCTCCCTGATGGGCGTCCTGCTCAGCGACGACATCCAGCGCCTGAACGCCCTCAAGAACGTCCTCGCGGCCCTGGTCAACGGCGTGGCGGCGCTCTTCTTCCTCTTCGTCGCCCGCTTCGACTGGACCGCGGTCATCCTGATCGCGGTCGGTTCCGCGCTCGGCGGTCAGATCGGGGCGAAGCTCGGCCGTCGGCTGCCACCGGCCGCCCTACGCGGCGTGATCGTCGTGGTCGGGCTGGTGGCCATCGTCCAACTCCTCCTGAAATAACGGGAGTCGGACGACGCCACCAGCCGCCCGCGGCGTTACGCCGGGAGCGCCCGCAGCCACTCGGGCAGCTCGTCCCGGACGGAGATCCCCAGAGCCGACACCAGCGCATCCGCCGGGGTCGGTTCGAAGGGCCGCCGGAGCAGCCGCATCCCCGCCTGCTCCGGCGTCCGGTCCGCCTTGCGGTGGTTGTCCTCCGCGCACGAGGCGACGGTATTCAGCCAGGTGTCCCCACCGCCGTGCGACCGCGGCACGACGTGGTCCACGGTCGTCGCCCGCTTCCCGCAGTACGCGCACCGGTGCTGGTCACGGGCGAGCACCCCGCGCCGCGACCACGGCGCCCGTCTTCGAAACGGCACCCGGACGTACCTGCTGAGCCTGATCACCCTCGGCACCGGCACGTCCATCGACGCCGCTCGGATCCGCAGCCCCGGGTGGGCGTGCTCGACGACCGCCTTGTCCTGCATCACCAGCACCACCGCACGCCGCAGCGACACCGTAGCCAGCGGCTCGAAGCTCGCATTCAGCACCAGCGTCTCGCGCATCCCGTCCACCTCCCGGACCCCGATCGCCGCCGTGGCGAAGTGGCTCCACTGTGCAGGGGCAGGTATTTCCCGGACAACGCAATTTCCGTGTGCCACAAGGGAAATGGCAGGTGAGCGCAGCGTGAAGAAGAGGTGCGCCGGAGCGGCGGCAGCGCCGTGCGACGCGCGCGAAAGGGAGTGCGCTCCGGGTCCCGGCCCCCGTGACACCCGGAACCCGGAGCGAACGGCAGCCGGCGCGGACGCCCCGTGCGTGGGGCTCCGGCGAACGGGGGCGCACACACCGGCGCCCCGGTGCTCCCGCCACTGCGGTACCGGCTGCCCGCCGCCTCGTGGAGGCGGCGGTACGGGTACCACTGTGCGTGCGGGGAGCACCGGGGCGCAACGCATTTCCCGGGCCCGACGACCCGACCGGTGTCGGCGCTAGCCGGCGGCGGGCACCTCGTACTCGCCGATCAGCTGGGCCCGCCCGAGCGTGTGGAACCGCAGGTTGAAGCCGATCACGGCGGGCGAGGCGTCCGCGTCGGGACCCAGCTTCTCCTGGTCCACCGCGTAGACGGTGAACACGTAGCGGTGCGGCCCGTCGCCGGGCGGCGGCGCGGCGCCCCCGAAGTCCCGCGTCCCGTAGTCGTTGCGGACGTGCACGGCCCCCTCGGGGAGGCCCTTCATCTCACCGCTGCCCGCCCCAGCCGGCAGCTCCGTCACCGACGCCGGGACGTCGAACAGCACCCAGTGCCAGAACCCGCTGCCGGTCGGCGCGTCCGGGTCGTAGCAGGTGACGGCGTAGCTCCTGGTCCCCGAGGGCGCCCCCTCCCACCGCAGCTGCGGCGAGCGGTTCCCCTCGGCGAACACCTGCTCCGGCCGGAGCGTTCCGCCCGGCTCCACCTCCTCGCTCACCACGGTGAACTCCGCCACCGGCGGGTGGAAATCGTGCGGGAGCGGCCGCCGCTTCAGCTCGGACACCTCGGACCTCCTGGTCGCTTGCTGACACTCTGTCCGGCCAGGTTAGAGCCAGTTGCGCCGCCCGCCGACCTCGGCCAGCCAGTGGTTCAGATAACCCGCCCAGTCGGTCGCCTCGAAGTCCTCCAGCCCCACCGTGAACGACCGGTAGGTGTCCGACCCCTCGCTGAACAGGCCCGGCTTCTTGTCCATCTCCAGCACCACGTCCATCTCCTGGTCGTCCGCCACGAAGGACAGCTCGACCTCACTCAGCCCGCGGTACTGGGACGGCGCCGAGAACTCGATCTCCTGGTAGAAGGGCAGCTGCTGCCGCGTCCCGTGGATCTGCCCCTGCTCCAGGTCGGCGGACTTGAAGCGGAACCCGAGCCGCTCGAAGGCCGACAGGATCGCCTGCTGCGCCGGCAGCGGATGCACCTGCACCGGATCGAGGTCACTGGAGTCCACCGCCCGCGCGATCGCCAACTCCGTCGTCACCCCGACGCTCATCCCCGGCAGCGGATGCCCCAGGAACGCGGTGACCGGCGTCTCCCAGGGGACCACCAGCCCGAACGGCACCGTGTGCACCGCCCCGGCCTGGACTTCGAAGGCCCCGCCGAGCTGTGTCCGGTGGAACGCGACGTCCCGCCGCACTTCCTCGTCCCCGTGCTCGACCTCGGCCCGCGCCTGTAGTCCGACCGACAGCCCCTGGACGGCCTGCGGCACCGACCCGCCCTGGATCCGCACCTCGCCCTGCACCACCCCGCCGGGCACCACGTTCTCCTCGAAGAGCACCGTCTCCACGGACGCGCCCCCGGCCCCGAGACTCGCCAGCAGCTTCCTGAACCCCATGCCCGTCCTCCCCTGACGCAACGCGCCGTTCCGCCCAGCCGGTCGATCGTGGCCCGATCCTTGCGCACCACGGAGCGATCGGCCCAATTCCGTTTCCACACCCGCCCAAACCGCCCCGGCAGCCACCCGCTCCGCTCCACTACGCTCGGAAGCCATGACCGACGTACCGGACCGCACCCCGCTCCCACGCGACTTCTTCGACCGCCCCGTCCTGGACGTCGCCCCGGACCTGCTGGGCCGCACCCTGGTACGCCACGGCCCCGACGGCCCGATCGAACTCCGCCTCACCGAGGTGGAGGCGTACGACGGCGAGCGCGACCCGGGCTCGCACGCCTACCGGGGCCGCACCGCCCGCAACGCCACGATGTACGGCCCGCCCGGCCACGCCTACGTCTACTTCATCTACGGCATGTGGTTCAGCATCAACCTGGTCTGCGGCCCGGAGGGCAAGGCGGGAGCGGTCCTGCTCCGTGCCGGCGAGGTGCTCACCGGCACGCAGCTGGCCGCCGGCCGCCGCCCCAAGGCCCGCAACACCCACGAGCTCGCCAAGGGCCCGGCCCGTCTGGCCACCGCCCTCGACATCGACCGCTCTCTGGACGGCATCGACGTCTGCGCCCCCGCCGACACCCCGATCACGATCCTGCACGGCACCCCGGCCCCGCCCGCCCGGGTGCGCAACGGCCCGCGCACCGGCGTCGGCGGCGACGGCGCCGACCACCCCTGGCGCTACTGGATCGACGGTGACCCCACCGTGAGCCCCTACCGTCGCCACACCCCCAGGCGGCGCACCACCACGGCTACTTGACTCTGTCCTGCCAAGCGCCTAACGTAGCCCGAGCCGTTGGACACGGGCAGCGCTATCTGCGTGACTCGGAAGCGGCGGAAACCCAACTACTTCGATCGACTCCCTGACGGGCCTTCTTCGGCGTTGCCGGAAATGAGTCCCGAGCGGCCCGATTATGAGCCGTCAGGAAAAGCCGCTAAAGTAGTGGACACGCCGAAAGGCAAATCATTCCGACAAGAATTCGGAGCCGAATTCGAGACGGTTGCGCCTCATCGAGGAGCAGGCCGGACACGAAAAAGGATCTGATAAAGTCGGAAAGGTCGAGAAGCGAAAGTGAATCGGCCGGACCCCGCTCCAGCAGGGGGCCAGAGACGGAAACGGATCTGGTAAGGTTGGAACCGCGAGAAAGCCGAAAGGCCGGATCGCACCGGCGAAAATCAGGGCCGAAAGGATCTGATAGAGTCGGAGACGCAAGACCGAAGGGAAGCGCCCGGAGAGCCTGGTGAAACAGGCACAAAGGAAGCGTCCGTTCCTTGAGAACTCAACAGCGTGCCAAAAGTCAACGCCAGATATGTTGATACCCCGTCTCCA